>NZ_JBXWQF010000017.1:0-98371 GCF_059612245.1 Ruegeria sp. CDSA079
GCGTCTAACCGTCTTTCCAGTCCGTCAGGCCGTCTCTCCGACCCGTCAGCACCGCCTCAGCAGCGCCGGTGAAGGGGGTTCTAAGGTTTACCCACAAAACCCGCAAGCAGAAAAAACAAAAAATCAAAAGTTTTTTTATGCTTTCGCAAAACATTATTAAATTCAGTAAGTTACGGTACATCACACATAGCAAAAACCGAGCTGGTGAGCAAATTCCTTTCACTGCACCCTACTTGGACTGGCTCGTACAAATGAGCCTACCACTACATATTGACCGCAAGCAGAGTTCGGGCACAAGTGGGCGCGACTCAAACCTGTGAAACGACTCGCGATTTTAGACAAATCTGGCCTCTATCAACTCATGGGAGTCCAAAATCAGCCAGGCCAACTCGGATCCTTATGCCTCACGTAAATCTCATTCGTTCGCCGTCACCCCTCCAAGACCCGTCTTGCACATCCTATTCGGATAAGGTCTGGTTCCAGTACTTTGTTGTCGGCACACACGCAGGATCGGTATGGCCCGTGACCTTCAGTTTCCTTTGGTCAGAACCGTTGGTTTTGACGGAGCGCTCGTAACATTTGCGGATCGCATGTCCGAGAACGCAAACCGTGCGGCTCTGGCATTTCGATCCGAAGTGGATCATCTGCAATGGGATGAGGTCACCGAGTCATCGGCGTCTTTGGGGTCCACCTTGGTGCGGTTCGACACGCAGCGCGTCTCTCATCAGCAGATGCTGGAAAAGCTTCAGCATCTCATAGGCCAAAAGGACTGGTACAACACACCTCTTCCCTCAGGCCGCAAGCTGTGGCGTGTACCAACGGTATACGGAACCGATCTGGCGCCACAACTGGACGATGCAGCGGCCGCCGCCGGATTGACGCCGGAAGAGGCAATACGACGCCTTGGCCAGTCGCGGGTGCGGGTTCTGACTATCGGGTTTGCGCCCGGACAGCCCTACCTTGGGCCATTGGGCCCCGAGTTCAACATTCCCCGACTGCCAAGTCTGACCCCGATGGTGCCAGAGGGCGCGTTGGTTTTGGCCATCTCGCAATTCGTCCTGTTTTCCGGGCCGACACCAACCGGATGGCGGCATGTCGGGCAAACCGCATTTCGATGCTTTCGCCCGGAGAGGGCCGACACGTTCCCGCTTCGGCCCGGAGACGAATTGGTGTTCACACCTGTATCTCGGGAAGAGTTGCAGCATATCCGCGCCAACAATACAGACAATACCGGCGGTGCCACCTGTGAGGAGATTGCGCCATGAGCCTGATCGTCCATCGGATCGGCCCCTCATGCACAATCCAGGATCAGGGCCGCGTTGGGTATCTGGATCAGGGTTTGTCCCGCTCCGGCGCTGCCGACATATTGGCCTTGCATGAAGGGGCTGCATTACTGGGGCAAAGCCCGGACCTCGCGGCGCTGGAAATGGCCGGAATGGGGGGCGAATTCGAAGCCACGCAAAACATGCACATCGCCTTAACCGGTGCGCGGATGCAGGCCAGCATCGATGGTGGCCCAGTGTCGTGGAATGCTTCGCACCAACTGGCCGCCGGGCAAAGGCTGGTCATCGGAGCAGCCGTGCAAGGCAACTACGGCTATCTTCATCTGGGGGGCGGCATTGAGGCCAAGGTTTTTCTGGGATCGCGCTCGGCACATCTGACGGCACGGATCGGTCGTGCAGTACAACAAGGCGACACGCTGACCTGCGGACTTCATACAGGTAAGACCGGGCTGAAACTTATGCCGGCTGATCGGTTTGCGGGCGGAGAGTTGCGCGTGGTGGCCAGCTTTCAGACCACGTTGTTCGATCAGGCGACGCTGGATCGGTTTGCCGCGACCGCCTTCAGACGCGGCACGCGCGCCAACCGGATGGGGATGCAGGTGGACAGTGACGGCGGCGGGTTTGCTGCGTCGGGCCAATTGAACATATTGTCCGAAGTGATCACCCCCGGCGATATTCAGATGACTGGCACAGGAGACCCCTTCATCCTGCTGCCGGAGTGCCAGACCACAGGGGGCTATCCTCGTATCGCAACCGTATTGCCCTGCGATATGCCGCGCGCAGCTCAGACACCTGCGGGCGGTTCCATCCGCTTCAAATTTGTCAGCATGGATGAAGCCAGTGCGTTGCACACAGGTTTCCTGTCAGATCTTGCGCGCCTGCCCTCAAGGGTCGAACCTCTGGTCCGCGACCCGCACGACATTCCGGACCTGTTGTCCTACCAATTGATTGGCGGAGTGATCTCTGCCACCGACTAAGGAGATATGCCGATGCCCAGCGTCGATCTGAATGCCGATATGGGGGAAAGCTTTGGCCCCTGGAAGATGGGCGATGACGAAAGTCTGCTGAAGATCATCACCTCTGCTAACATAGCCTGTGGTTTTCATGCAGGCGACCCGGATGTGATGGCAGCGACGATGCAACTGGCTGCCGAGAACAATGTTGGTATTGGCGCGCATCCCGGTCTTCCCGATCTGCAGGGCTTTGGCCGCCGGAACATGAAATTGCCCCATGATGCTCTGCGCAATCTGGTCCGGTATCAACTGGGTGCCGCACAGGGCATGGCCAAGGCGATTGGCACCAAAGTGCGACACCTCAAGCTGCACGGGGCGCTGGCCAATATGTGCTCAGTCGATATTGATATGGCGCGGGCCTGCTATCAGGGCGCTTTGGATGTCGACCCAGACATTATTGTCATGGTCCTTGCGGTGACAAAGCAGGAAGATGCCGTACGCGAGCTCGGATGCAAATGGGTGGGCGAGATTTTTGCCGACCGCGCTTATAATGACGACGGCACCTTGGTGGACCGCAGCCTGCCTGATGCCGTGATTCACGACGCTGATGTGGCGGCACCGCGCATTCTGAACATGGTTCGCGAAGGCGCAATCATCACTGAAAGCGGCAAGAGATTGGAGACATCTATCGACACGATTTGCCTGCATGGGGACGGGCCCACGGCGGTTCAGATCGCCCGCTCGGTTCGGGAAAGCCTGATCGGTGGTGGGGTCGATGTGACGAAGTTCACCCGGTAGTCTCGTCCATGGTGGCCGCGCCCTGTCATGAAAAAAGGGCTGCGGAGAACCACAGCCCAGATCCAACGGGAGAGTATTTGCCGAACCTTATGATGGTCCGATCATGAAACAGGTCACATTGCGGGCCTGCAACCGGCGACACGCCAAATCGGCCTGTTCCCGGGTCATCCCCTGAAAAGTTGCGTCAAACCCGCGCGAGCTTTGGTTCACCTTGCGCAACGTGCCCTCCAGCGTAGTCATTTCCGACAACGCGGTTTTCAGCAGAACCTTCTCGGCCTCATACCGCGTGGTGTAGCGCCCCACATTGACGCCCCACAGATGCCCGCCGGACGAAGACAGTCGGGTGACAACCTCCTGCTCGGGCTCGGGTTGCTTTACCGTTTCGGTCGACGCCAGAACCAGATCAGCGGGGCGTTGTGCTGGACGGGTGCCCGGTTCCTGCTTGGACGAGGCGGTCGGCGCGACGTCTGCCTGGGCGATGGCCGCCGCGATGCCATTGGTGATCCGGGCGCTGTTCTGATCCGCAGTAGCCGCCACTGCACGTGCAACCTGTGTCGATGCGCTTGGGCGCACGACGGGACGCAGGCTGGTCTTTGGAGGCCCGCTCAGGCGCGCGACCTGCGTGCCCAGCCCAACATTGCCCGCATAAGCCGGGCGTGCCGGTTTGCGAATAGGTGCACGCGATGGGGCGCGACGGAAACCCAGATCCAAAAGCTCGGCCACTTTGGCATTGCGCGACGCGCCAGATTTTCCGCCAAAGACGGTTGCGATGATCCGTTCATTCTTACGCTTGGCCGACGCCACCAGATTGAAGCCCGCTGCACGGGTGTATCCGGTTTTGATGCCGTCCGCCCCTTTGTACGCAGCCAGAAGGCGACGGTTGGTGTTCGGCACGGTCTTGATCCCGGCATGTGTCGATTGACGCGAGAACAGGTTATAATACTGCGGATAGTCATACAGCAGATGCCGTCCCAGCGTGGTCATATCGCGCGCCGTGGACAAATGCCCTGATTCGGTCAGGCCATGCGCGTTCTTAAAGGTGGTACGGCTCATCCCCATCGCTTTGGCGGTGCGAGTCATGCGGCGGGCAAAGGCCGCTTCGGACCCGCTGATGGCGATACCGATGGCGGTCGCTGCGTCATTGGCTGATTTTACAGCAGCCGCGCGGATCAGGTAACGGAAGGCAATCGTCTGTCCCGTCCGCAGACCCAGCTTGGACGGCGGCTCGGCCGAAGCTTTCTTAGTAATCCGTACAGGCGTATCAAGCGTAATCTCACCGTTTCGCACCGCCTCGAACGCGATATAAAGCGTCATCATCTTGGTCAGCGACGCTGGATGCAACCGCGTGTCTGCATTGCGCGAATGCAGAACCTCTCCGGTACGGGCGTCAATCACCATTGCCGCGTAAGGTGCCGCTATGGATTTGAGCGGCGCAAACGCCAGCACACATAGCATCGCTATAAGGAATAAGCCCGTTCGGGCCGGAACTGTCCGCCGAATCTGCACGATCTTTGCCTCTGTCTGCCTCGCGCCGCCGGGTTTTCCCGGTCGGCAAGTTTTATTTTATTACCACCAAGGCTAACACAGGGGGGGGGTGAAATAAACTGAAAGCTGCGCTTTTTGCAATTTCGTCATGTGCGCCACATTGGGCTACATGTTGATAAAACTCCGGCCCTGACCCACCAGATGCGCGATTGTGGCAGCGCTTTGCCGTTGCGCAACAGGGTTTTTTTGAAACTGCGACCATAAAGCAACATCACTTCAGACTGTGTACCAGATCGGCCAGATCCCCCAAATCGCGCAGCTCGCGGAATCGGGGGCTTTCAACCGGGGCTTCGGCGTGCTCGACTTCCCACACCAGACCGTGGGGCACGTAAACGCCCCAGCATCCGGCCTGAATCGGGGCCACCACATCCGAGCGCATGGAATTGCCAACCATCATTGCAGCAGCCGGACCATCCCCATGGGATTCAAAGATCGCCCGATATGTATCCGAAGTCTTTTCCGAGACAATCTCGACCCCGTCGAACAAATCGCCCAGCCCGGACTGTGCCAGTTTACGCTCTTGATCGATCAAGTCACCCTTGGTAATGAGAATGACTCGGTACATACCGGTCACATTTTCAATCGCATCGCGCGCATGGGGCAACAATTCAATCGGATGTGCCAGCATCTCTTGCCCGGCTTCGATCAATTGCCGAATGACCGAGGCCGGAACACGGTCTTCCGTGACCTCGATGGCGGTTTCGATCATCGACAGAACGAACCCTTTTATCCCATAGCCATAATGCCTGATGTTGCGTTTTTCGGCGGCCAAAAGACGCTCCATCAGATGATCGCGGTTGGCGTGATCGGCCAGCAATTCGGCGAAATGGGCCTGTGTCAGCTGAAAAAACCGTTCATTTTGCCAAAGGGTGTCATCCGCATCAAACCCGATTGTTGTCAGTTCTTCCGTCATCCAATTTAAGTCCGCTTGCTCTTTTCACCGGCCATGCCCACGTTATATAAGCGCCAAGATAAACCCCAAGCCTGAATCGGACAGTTGCACACGATGCTGGACAAGACCTGGATGATGTCTGACACCCCGGACGACGACAGTGACGCGTCTATCCTGCTGCAGACGCGCCCAAAAACCAAACGTCCGCCCTTGTATAAGGTGCTGTTGCTGAACGACGATTACACGCCGATGGAGTTTGTCGTGCATGTGCTGGAACGGTTCTTCGGAATGACCCACGCGCAGGCGTTCGAAATCATGCTGACGGTTCACAAAAAAGGCGTGGCCGTTGTCGGCGTCTTCAGCCACGAGATTGCCGAGACCAAAGTTGGCCAAGTGATGGATTTTGCCCGCAGGCACCAACACCCGCTGCAATGCACCATGGAACGTGAAGAATAAGGCATCTCGCCTGACGCACCCTCTCTTTTCTCTGACGGAACTGCCCATGTCCCCTCGCTTGGAACTTGCATTGCAAAACGGCCTGTCGCTGTCGCAGCCTGTGACAGTGATCTGCCCGGTGCCAGAGCATGATCTTTCGGCGCTTCCCTCTGACGCGCAGGTGGTACAACCGTTCAAACCCTTTCACGACCATTTTGCCGCGCAAGGCTTTAACTCGGTGCCCGAAGCGGAAGACCCGTGTCAGGACGCAATCGTGTTTTTGCCACGTGCCAAGGCGCTGGCGCGCGCAATGATCCAGCGGGCTTGTTCGCGGGCCGCAGGGGTTGTCGTGATTGATGGCGCAAAGACCAATGGGGTGGACAGCATATTGAAAGATGTGCGCAAGCGGGCTGACGTCGAAGGCCCCCTGTCTAAAGCGCACGGCAAAATTTTCTGGTTTCAGGCCGACGCCTCTGCTTTTGCAGATTGGGCCGCTCCCACCGCACAGAAGGTCGGTGGTTATTATACGGCGCCGGGGGTGTTTTCGGCAGATGGGGTCGATCCGGCCTCGGCCATGTTGTCAAAAGCATTGCCCGCCAAACCGGGAGCTCGGATAGCGGATCTTGGTGCGGGTTGGGGATATTTGTCAGCAGACATCCTGAAGCGCGATGGCGTTAAATCACTGCATCTGGTCGAGGCAGATCACGCCGCTCTGACCTGCGCGCTCATGAACGTCGAGGACCCGAAAGCAAAGTTTTACTGGTCGGATGTCGTCACCTGGGCCGCACCGGAACCTATCGACACGGTGGTGATGAATCCCCCGTTTCACACCTCGCGCAGCGCGGACCCGGCGCTTGGTCAGGGATTCATCATCGCAGCCGCGCGCAATCTGACCCGCAACGGAACCCTGTGGATGGTGGCCAATCGCCATCTTCCCTATGAAACAACGCTGAACGAACACTTCGCTCAGGTCACTGAAATTGCCGGAGACAACCGGTTCAAGGTTTTTCAGGCCTCTCGCCCTCGGCGCTAAGGCTCGTTAACCTGCCCCCAATTCAGGAGGATTCGGATGTCCTTTTCCATCGCTGGCAAGACAGCAATTGTAACGGGCGGAGCCAATGGCATCGGGCTGGCTATCGGACGCCAATTCGCGGATGCAGGTGCAAATGTAATGTTCGCCGACATGGACGAAAAGCGCCTGGTCGATGAATTGGGCGAACAGGCCGAAGACGGAAATATCCGCTATTTTGCTGGCGATCTGCGGGAAAAGCTGACCATAGCGAACCTACTATCGGCCACACTGGATGCGTTTGATCAGGTGGACATCCTGATCAATGGCGCGCGGCAGGTGATCCCATCTGATCCGCTGGATCCCGAAGATGACTCGGTCCGCACTCTGCTGAACCAGAATCTGATGCCCGCCCTGCGGTTAAGCCAGCTGGTTGCAAAACGCATGATCAAACAGGCCGATGGGGACGAGGAAAACCCTGCGGGGTCGATTATCAACCTGTCTTCTATTGCGGCTCGCCGAACACATCCCGACCTGATGGCCTATTCGGTCTCAACTGCGGCGTTGGATCAGATGACACGGTCTCTTGCGGTTGCGCTTGCGCCGAACCGTATTCGGGTCAACTCCATCGCGCTTGGTTCAGTGATGAGCGCGTCCCTGCAATCGACCCTCAAGGAAAACCGGGATTTCCGCGACGATATCGAAAAGCACACGCCGCTGGCCCGTATCGCTTCGGCTACGGAGCTGACCGAAACCGCGCAGTTTCTGGCATCCGATGCGGCCGGCTTCATAACCGGCCAGATCCTGACAATCGATGGCGGTCGCACCCTACTTGACCCCGTCGCCGCCCCGGCCCACTAAGACACATGTTCGATACAGAAAAATCCACTGCTTCCGCCTGGTTTCGCCAATTGCGCGACGACATTGTTTCTGCGTTTGAAGCCCTCGAAGACAGCCACGACACTGGCCCATTTTCCGACGCAAAACCCGGTCGGTTCGAAGTCAAAGAGACCAAACGCCAATCCGAGGACGGATCGGACGCAGGTGGCGGGCTGATGTCCGTGATGCGTGGCGGGCGTGTGTTCGAGAAAGTTGGCGTCAACGTCTCGACCGTCTATGGCACGTTGGGCGAACGCGCGCAGCAGGCGATGGCGGCACGCAAAGGTATCCCTGGCATGACCGAGGATCCCCGGTTCTGGGCCTCGGGGATCAGCCTGGTGGCGCATATGCAGAACCCTCATGTCCCTGCGGTGCACATGAACACGCGCATGTTCTGGACCCCACACGCCTGGTGGTTTGGTGGCGGATCGGACCTGAACCCTTGCATCGAGTATGACGAAGACACACGCCATTTTCACGCCACTCAAAAAGCCCATCTGGACCCACATGGCGTTGCGCATTACCCGCGCTTAAAAGACTGGGCAGACGAGTATTTCTATATTCCTCACCGTAAGCGTGCCCGGGGTGTGGGGGGAATTTTCATGGATGACTACTGCACCGGCGACTGGCAGGCTGATTTCGTCCTGACGCAGGATATTGGTCGGGCTTTCCTGCCTGCCTTCCTGCCATTGGTCGAAAAACGGCGCGTGCAGGGCTTTTTGGATGCGGACAAAAACACCCAACTCGTGCATCGCGGCCTCTATGCCGAATACAACCTGGTCTACGACCGGGGTACTAAATTCGGACTGGAAACCGGGCACGACCCGGATGCGGTTCTGATGAGCCTGCCGCCGATGGCGAAATGGGTCTGACGTTCAGAATGTGTCCATGATGAAGTTGTCGTAGCAGTAGTTCTGTGCCGACGACGCGGACATGTTGGCACCGACCTTCCGAACGGTGATTGAATACCCCGGTTTGGTATCTGCGCCGGGTGGTGGTGTCAGAGAAAACTGAACTGTTCGGACGCCGGGTTCGTAAGCACGAAAAATATAGATCCGCTGATTGTTCGGCACGCCCAAAGTTCGGATCGCATAATCCCCGATACCGCACCAGTAGTTCACGGGCGCTGACGAGCCTATGGCCTTGACCTCATAAACCCCATCCGGCAGCGACGTAATCTCTGTGCGAAATTGCGGCCGAATGTTCAGGCCAAACCCAACCGCTTCGGTCAGGGAAGGCATCAATACCAGTGCCGCGGCGGCAAAAGCCCTAATAAAACGCATGATCCAATCTTCCCGAATTGAGGGGTCGCAGATTTAAGCATAGCCGGGACAGCCCCTGAGTAAAGTGGAACAGACCGGTAACGCTGACGCTCTGACGGCGCTGGGAATTTCTTCTACCCATATGGCAGGAAATGGGTACACTAATTCTAAGGTTTTGGTTCACATCAGATATTGGCGATCCTTTGAGCAAGAGCTTCCCCAAAGACTGGTTCGATTTTCCGCCCGAGAAATATGCCGATCTGGGCGCGATGTTCTACCTGGCCGGGTTGACGAAGACCCATCAGAAACGCAACCTGGCACAGGTTCTTTACGCGTTCGAGACGCCGTTCCGTCTCGGCCAGTACCATATCTTCCGGCAAGACGGGTTTCCCCGTGGCTTTGTCACCTTTGCCGGGCTCAGCCCTGAGGCCGAATACCGCTATGCGGTGCAGGAAAAACCACTGAAGGACACGGATTTCACCAGTGGGCCTTCCTTCTGGATCGTCGATCTTGTGGCCCCATTTGGACAAACGAACCAGATTGTTGATATCCTCAAAAAGGAAATACCGCATCCGCGTGTTCGTACCAACCGAATGGACAGCGACATGACACGCAATCGGATCGTGGAATGGACGCGGGATCAGGCGGGCGAAGTCCATATGCGCCTGTATCGAAAAAGAGAGTTTGAACAGGTGCTGCAACAGGGCGAAGGATAAGTGGTTTCGGTTACAATCACAGGCGAATTGACCGGAGACGTGACCGGGTCCCCGCCCAATGTGGCGATGGGTCAGCCGACGCTGGACAATGGCACGTTCACGCCAACGACCCAGACCTGGACGATCGCAACGCCCCCCGCCAACGGCACCGCCTCGATTGATCCAAACACCGGCGAGTGGACCTATACGGTCGACCCGACCTTTTTTGACAGCCTGGACAACGGCGAGATCGTTTTCGATACCTTCTTTATCAGCGTCACGGGCACAACGCAGGTGGGGCCGTTTACCCTGCCGTTTTCCAACAATCCGGACCCGGTTGCAGTCACTATCAGGATCGAAGGCGTCTGTTTTGCAGCCGGGACATTGATCGAGACCGAAGACGGCCCGAGGGTCATAGAAACGCTGGACGTAAGTCACAAAGTGGCAACCGCGGATCACGGGCTGCAACCTATTCGCTGGATCGAAAGCAGTGTAATTCCGCCCGAGCGATTGCGTGATGAGCCCGCGTTGCAGCCGGTCTGCATCTCAGCAGGAAGTCTGGGACCGAACACACCCTGCCGGGATCTTCTGGTTTCGCAACAGCACCGCATTCTGGTGAAGGGCCCGAAAGTGGAACTGCTGTTCGGTGCCGCCGAGGCGCTGGTGGCAGCCAAGCATCTGTGCAGTTGGCCGGGGATACACATCGACACCTCGATAGAGACGGTCGAATATCTGCACATCCTTTTGGATCAGCATGAGATTCTGAATGCTGACGGGGCGCAGGCCGAAAGCCTGTTTCTTGGGGAAGAGGCGCTTTATACACTGTCCTCCGACGCCCTGAGCGAACTGGCGGCGATCTTTCCGGATCGGCCAACCTCTGCTCACACCGGGTTCGGGCGCGCGGCACGCTTGATTTTGCGCGAACACGAAGCTCGCGCCCTTGCCTGAGATTACAATCCGGTCGCGATGCGCCCCCCGACATCCTGCGGCGCCAAGGCAACCGTCTTGATCACCGCGTGACATGGGCTGCCCGCCTGCAAGTTCAGCGCCGCAACCGACCGGCGTGTGACGCGCGCAAGAACATTACCCGCCGGGGTCTTAACGGACACGATCGCACCGGGCCCATCGCCCGACCGGATCGAATCCACCGTACCACTGAGCACGTTCAATGCAGACAATCCCTCGGGTTTTTGGTTGGACAGGATCACCTCTTGCGCCGGGATGCGGATACGCAAACGCGCCCCGACTTCATGCGCGATGCGCGGTAAGAACAGTCGCGCGCCATTTGCATCCAGCTCGGTCAATCCGTCTGCGTGGTGCTGCGCCACCTGAACTTCCAAAACGGCCCCAACCGCGCGAACGCCGGCAGGCGCCACCGCGGGATCGGCCAGAACCTCAGACGCAGGCCCATGACGCACGGCTTTGCCGTCCTGCAGGGCAACCACCGAGGTTGCCAGACGCGCAACCTCGGCCGCCGAATGGGTCACATAGAGAATAGGGACCGACACTTCGTCCCTTAGACGTTCAAAATACGGCAGGATTTCTGCTTTTCTCGCTTCGTCCAGCGCCGCCAGAGGTTCATCCGCAAGGATCAGACGCGGACTTGCCAGCAACGCCCGCCCGATGGCCACGCGTTGTTTCTCGCCCCCTGACAGCCCGGCTGGACGGCGATCCAGAAGTCGGCCAATACCCAGCATATCAATGACCTTGTCAGGTTCTTCCCGCCGCACCCCTTTCGGGGCGAACCAGCGACCATAAGCCAGATTTTGGCGCACGGTCAGATGAGGAAATAACCGCCCTTCCTGAAAGATATACCCCAACCGTCGCCGGTGCGGCGAAAGCCACTGCCCACGATCCGTATCGAACAGGACCCAATCCTCGACCGCCACGCGACCCGCCGCGGGCCGCAGCAGTCCGGCCACAGCGTTGACAATAGTCGTCTTGCCCGACCCGGACCGCCCGAATAGAACAGTCACACCAGGCGGCGCTTCAAAGCTGACATCCAGATCCAGATCCGACAGATGATGTTGCACCCGAACAGAAAGGCTCATGACCCGGCCACCCGCGCGGCGGCGCGCCGCCCTACGTATTCCGACAAAAGAAGCGCGCTCATCGCGATAACGATTGAGATGAGTACCAGCCGCGTTGCAGCCGCCTCACCGCCCGGTACCTGCAGAAATGCGTAGACCGCGGACGGAAGCGTTTGGGTCTGGCCCGGAATGTTGGACACAAAGGTGATGGTTGCCCCGAACTCGCCCATAGCTTTGGCAAAGGCCAGAATGGCACCGGCAATGACGCCCGGCAGGATCATCGGCAAGGTCACGGTCAGAAACACCATCGGGTGCGACGCCCCCAGCGTGGCCCCGGCCTGTTCCAGTTTTGGATCCACAGCCTCGATCGACAAACGTATGGCCCGCACCATCAAGGGAAACGCCATGATCCCGGCGGCCAGGGCGGCCCCCGTCCAGCGAAATGCGACGACGACCCCGAACTCGGCAAGAACGCGTCCCAACGGCCCGTGAATTCCAAACGTCAGCAACAACAAATAACCCGTCACAACAGGCGGAAGGATCAGGGGCAAATGCACCAGACCATTCAACACTTGCCGCCCGGGAAACCGCCAGCGTGCCAGCGCATAGGCTACGAATATCCCAAACGGCAATGTCGCCAGCGTCGCCCAGAACGACACACGCAGAGACAACTTTAATGCTTCAATTTCGGCAGGGCCCAACCAGTCCACGAGCATCACCCGCCCGGCAGAGAAAACCCCTGCCCCTGAAAAACGGATAAGGCCGCATCGCCACGCAAATGGTCCAGAAATGCTTGCGCGCTATCCTTTGCATGTGTCGTGATGGCAGCAGGATAAATGATCGCAGGATGCAGGTCGGCGGGAATTGTCGCCACAACACTGACCCGCTTTTCAACCTCAGCATCCGAACGATACACGATACCCAATGGCGCAGCCCCTGCCGCCACCAATGCCAGAGCTGCGCGTACATTATCAGTCTGTGCAACGTGATCTTGCAATTCATTCCACTGGTTCAGGCTTTGCAGCGCGGCTTTGCCATATATACCTGCGGGCACCGCATCAACTAGGGCCATGGCCAGAAAGCCGCCATCCAATTCGGCCTCGAGATCATGATCCGGTTGGATCTCACCCCAACTCGTTCGGCCAAGAGCACCAATAAGAACCAGAGCGTTGCCCAGCAAATCCACCCGCGAATTCGCCCGGATCAGACCTTCCTGTTCCAAAACGTCCATCCAATCGGGGTTTGCCGAGATGAACACGTCCGCAGGCGCGCCCTGCTGAATTTGTCGTGCCAGAACCGACGATGCCGCATAAGAAACCGTAACGCTGTGCCCTGTTTCCTTCTCATAGCCTTCAGCAATCTCATCCAAAGCTGTTTTCAGGCTCGCCGCTGCAAAAACCAAAACACCCTCGGCCCCGGCCCGGACCGGTGCCAACGCCAATGCACCTAAGACCAGTGCCACCATCCAGGAACGGCGGGTGAAGGTTTGGGTCATGTACACTCCCGACCGGAACGTTGCAGTCCCTTCGGGAATATCGGAGGGCATAGCCCTCACGCAAGCGCCTTTGAGAATTTACCGGGATCGTTGCCGCTGCGTTGCAGAAAGTCCAAAAAGATCACTGCAGTGATCAGAATCACGCCGCATCAAAGATGACGTGCGCTAATTTGGAACACCACTGGACTGTACCACACTCAGGTTGCGCGCCAATCGGTGCAACGCAGATTGGTTACACGCAATGGAATTCAAGAAAATCCCTCAGACCCTCTTGCGCCCGCTCGCAGGCTTGGCTAAACGCAGCGTCACGGGTGATTAGCTCAGTTGGTAGAGCGCTTCGTTTACACCGAAGATGTCGGGAGTTCGAGTCTCTCATCACCCACCATTTCCTTCATTTTCAATGGTTTACTCAGGGTCTTGTAACGAGAACTTGGAGACTATTTGGGGATGAATGTACGAGAATCGAAACCTCAAAACCGTGTTGGACTACCCAGAGGACTGTTCCTCAGAGGTAAAGGGCAGCCGAAAGCGTGTTCGTCCGAGAAGTCAGAGGCCTTATTACCGTTAAAGGAATTACGTCTCTTGATCCGCTTTCATTCAGTCACACAGACCAAACAGACAAAACCTCAGGTTCACCCATGGTCTACAATGATTTGGTCCCTAAAGCGCTGTATACGTTGGCACGAAATACCCTTAGGGAAGTTCCTCTTAAAAATATCTTACTAACTTGTCCAAAGATAAAGTGGTTCGCCGGAGGAAAAAGCCCGACAGTTGGTTCTGATGGGGTAGAAAAGGGAAAGTACCGTCCCGGCCCATACGCCAAAGGCTCTCGGCTTCAGGGCAGAAGCGGGCGTGTTCATTGGCTCCCCAATACGACAAGAGGCACGAACGATTATAAGAACGCAACGCACCTGATCTATCTCTATAATCAGTTCTTAAATCCCAACATCCTAAGATTTCTCGGCAAAGGATCAGTGAGTCAGGACGACTATGCGCTCACTGAGTTAATCCAATGGGTTTGGAGATCTAGGATCAGAGACGGGAAACCGATCACTGTTTACGGCACCTCTATGAGGTTCGTATGACGCTGGCATCATACATCGGCGGGCTATCCCCAACCCGTATCACTCAGGAACATCGTGACAAGGCGCGTTGGATCTCTCAAAGAGCAATTGAGCTTTGCGAAAACCGCGACTCGCAGGAGTTCGTAGGGCAAGAAGTTCATGACGCGCTGGTGATCGAAACCAACGACCTGCTTGTTGCACGGGAACAGGATGACATATCAGCGGTAGGACATGTGCAGCGCATTCATATTGGATACGGTTATCGTATGATCCGCAGACATCTGTTTGAAACCACGGAAGAACAGAAACCATCGGGGCGCCGGGCCAAAAAATCAAAGAGCCCGCAATGAAGGTGATAGTACGATGCGAATTGGAATAATCGGTACGGGAACCATTGCGGCAGCCGTTGTCGAAGGCATGGCAGTGGACGGCCACCCAATCACCGTGTCGCGCCGGAGCGATACAAAATCAGCGGCGCTGGCCCGCAAGTTTTCAAACGTAACCGTCGCGGACAATCAGGAGGTTGTTGACGCAAGCGACGTTGTGTTTTTGGGCTTGATAGCGGAACAAGCAGCTTCTGCCCTTGAAAAGCTAAAGTTCCGCCAAGACCAGAAGGTCGTCTCGCTCATGTCAGGCCCGTCCCTGAGTGAGCTGGAGGATATGGTCGCCCCTGCCAGCGCAGTAGCGAATATGATACCTTTTCCGGGAATCGCTGTCGGTGAATCTCCGATACTGGTTCTGGGAGATGCGTCCATCGTGACCGACCTTTTTGGCGCGCGAAACCCTGTTTTCCATCTGAATTCTGCGGCTGAACTGTCTGCCTATCTGGCTGCTCAGGCTGTATTGTCACCAACGGTGCTGATGGTTCGGGGTGCCGGCGACTGGCTTGGACAGCAGGTGCAGGACGCAGAGCGAGGCGAAGCCTTCCTACGCGCCTTGGTCGGATCCAGCCTGACATCAGCACCGGATTGTCGGCACCTTCTTCAATCGCTGGATACGCCTGGTGGCTACAATCAGCGGCTTCGCAAACATATGGAATCCCAGGGCATCCTTGAGCAACTGAATGATGGCTTGTCAGATCTCTGACCCGAAAGGTTCAGTGCGTCGTCCCAGTATTCCGTCATGGATGTTGTTGAAAGAAATCTGATCAGCGGTCAAAATCAAAATCAGCAAACAAGGAAGGCTTGATGAGTTGACCATCGTTGAACAACAAATCGATGCTCCAACCAAAGGCACGGTAGATCACATTCAGGAGCAAATCCTGGAACGTATCTGCTTTGCGTATTATCGACCCGCGTATCGGTTGAAAGAAACCGCGTTGGCCAACGAATTCGACGTTAGCAGAACGCCGCTTCAGGATGCGATCCAGCGTATTGGACATCTGGGGTTGGTTGAAACGCGCAATGGTGTCGGGACGATCGTCATCGAGCCTTCCGATGAACGCATACGGCACCTCTATGAAATGCGGATGGAGCTGGCCAGACTGATCGGAGAGCTGTCACCTGCCGCAATAGAAACACATCATCAGGAAGAAATCTGCTCGGTCCATCAAAGCGCTCCGACACTGAGGGAAAGCATGGATTCTCAGGACTACGTGAAACTAAACCAGCGGCTGCAAGCTTTGATTACTTCCTTGATCGGCAACATGTCTCTGCGGGACTTCTGGAATCAGGCATATTTCCAAGCGACCAGTGTCTGGCACCGAATGGAACAACTGATTGGATCAGAGGCCTATGATGCACTGGTCAGAGAGGCATTTGATTTGTTGATGGCGGTGGAGCGCAAAGACATCGCGGCGGTTGGGTTTTTGCAGAGAACCCATATCGGTTATGGATTCCAGTCGCTTGAGGAACACCTGTTGACCCACCCAAAATAACGCCAAAGCGTATGGGTTCAATCAATCTGGCGGTCCGGTCAAACGGACCCAGCCCAGTAAAAGCATGATGTGAAAAAATGGAAGAACAACAAACCACGTCTATCGGCATCCTGATCTTTCCGGGCTTTCCTATGGCTTGCCTGACCTCATGTATCGAACCTCTGCGCGCCGCCAACGAGATTTCAGGTCAAGATGCCTTTCGCTGGACGGTGGTTGCTGAAAAAGACGAAGCCGTGCAATCCTCTGCAGGGGTGAACTTCTCTCCCGATTGTGCACTGGCTGAAGTCAAATCTCTGGATCATTTGCTGTTTGCTGCAAGCCCAAACAGCGTGTTTGAAAACCCGTCAAAGGCGAATGCGGTCCTGCAAAGGCTCTTTCGAGGTAAGACACGGCTTGGAGCGATCAGCGGCGGTGTGTTTCCATTGGCCAGAAGCCGGTTAATCGGAGAAAACTCCCTCTCGGTTCATTGGTGCTATGAGGCCGCATTTCAGGCAGAGTTTCCAGAGATTCCGATACAAGACACCGTAATCTGCACCGAAGGGGCATTTACGACCATCTCCGGTGCCTCAGCCGTGTTTGACTATATGCTGACACTGATCGAACAGCGTCTGGATGGTGAAACAATGGCTGAAGTCGCCTGTTGGTTTCAGCACCCTTTCATTCGTAGCGCGGCGGTGACGCAGAAAATTCCGGCGATCTCGACAGCCAAAAGTCAGGACCTGATGCCGAAACAGGTTGCGCGCGCCATTCAGCATTTTGCCGAACATATCGAAAACCCGATACAGATCAGCGAGGTGGCTGAGGCCGTTGGCCTATCCGCGCGCTCGCTGGAGCGCGGTTTTAAGAAGGCGACCGGCCAAAGCCCTCTTAGCTACTATCGAAAGATGCGGATGAAACAGGCACGGCAACTGGTTCTGTACACAAACGACCCGGTTGCCGAGATTGCCTATATGGTCGGGTACGCCACGCCCGGCGCATTCATGCGGCATTATCGCGAGACTTTTGGCGTGACGCCGATCAGTGATCGGCGTGCCAAAAATTCACTACGTGTCGGCAGCGATGACGTGCTGCCATCAGGCTGACAGTTAAGCGACTGACCGCGCTGCGGCCACCAGCCCGTGATGCAAGGATCCCGCCGAAGAGCGGGGACCATATACGGCCATCCGGTCGTCTGCCAATCGCTGCAGGAACACGCCCAGATGCTCAGCCGTCGTGCGTATTGCTGCGCCCGGTTTCATGGTGCGCACCGGGGCGTTGCACAGACGCTCAAACAGATCACACAATGCTGCGCCCGCCACGTCAAACCTGCACCAGCCGTCGGTTTGTTCGACGACCGAAGCTTTGTCCCCCAGGCTGCTTTTCAGCTCTGCCGCCAGCAGCTCGTGGCTATCATGCGCGGCGGTGATCATCCATTGGTCAGGCCCCATCCAGAACGCGCTATAAGGTCCAGCCTCGGCACTTTGGCCGACATCCGGCAGCGCCAGTCCGGTCTTGTCGGACATGGCGTCCCTGACAGTTGCGCCCTGATCTGTGCGTGCCGCGACCGAGGCCAGCGCCTGATCCACAACCTCGGTGATGGTGATCGTGCCGATCACGTCCTGACGCGGTGTGTCGCTGCCCAGCGGGGTGATTGGTTTCAATTTATGCACGAAGCTTCTCCCCTTCCGGGTCCACGAAATGAGCGCTGACGATTTCGACCAGAACTTCCTGACCTTCCAGCGGGTTGACCAGACGCAATTGCTCGCCCTTGCGATCGAAACCACCTTTGACATAGCCTAGGGCGATCGAGCTGTTCAGGATCGGCGAAAAAGCCGTCGAGGTGACATATCCCTGATCATGGGCTGCATCGACCGGCCCGGTTATGTTCATCAGGTGCCCGCCTGCCGGAAGGGTGTCCTTGGCATCCACCGGTTTCAGCCCGACCAGAGCAAGCGCATCCGGGGTGTTCATGCCCTCACGACGGCTGAGTACGTTGCCGATACAGTCCTTCTTGGTGCTTACCATGCGGCCAAGGCCAAGGTTCAGGGCCGTTGTCGTCCCGTTCAGCTCGTTGCCCGTCGCGTGGCCCTTTTCGATCCGCATGACGCCCAGCGCCTCGGTGCCGTAGGGAACCACGTCGAACTCTTCACCCGCTTCCATCAGCGCCCGCATCAGGCCGTCGCCATAGCGCGTGGGCACGGCGATTTCGTAAGCCAATTCGCCCGAGAACGAGATACGGAACAGGCGCGCACGCAAGCCACCACACACGGTGATCTCACCGCAGGCCATGAAGGGGAATGCCTCGTTCGAGATGTCGAATTCGGGATCGACAATCTTTTGCAGCAGCTTGCGGCTGTTTGGACCGGCGACCGCATATTGCGCCCACGCTTCGGTGGTCGAGATCAGCTGTACGTCCATATTGGGGCACAGGCACTGACGGACGAATTCCATGTTGCGATAAACCAGAACCGCGTTGGCGGTTGTGGTGGTCACCACAAATTGATCCTCGGCCAGACGCGCGGCGGTACCGTCGTCATAGGCCACGCCATCTTCGCGCAGCATCAGACCATAGCGAACCTTGCCAACCGGCAGTTTTGCAAAGCCGTTTGCATAGATCATGTTCAGGAAAGCGGCAGCATCCGCGCCCTGCACGTCGATCTTGCCCAGTGTGGTCACGTCGCAGACACCGACCGAGTTGCGGGTCTGCAGGACCTCACGGCTCACCGACTGACGCCAATGGGTTTCACCCTTGCGCGGGAACCATTGCGCCCGCAGCCAGTTGCCAACTTCCAGGAATACCGCACCCTGTTCCTCGGCCCATTTGTGGCTGGGGGTCAGGCGGGTCGGGTGGAATTCCTTGCCGACTGCGCGGCCCGCCAACGCACCCATCGCAACGGGCGTATAGGGCGGGCGGAAGATGGTTGTGCCTGTCTCGGGGATCGACTTGCCCGTCAGCTCGGCCATCACCGCCAGCGCGCCCACATTCGAGGTCTTGCCCTGATCCGTCGCCATGCCCAGCGTGGTATAGCGCTTGAGATGCTCGACCGAGGTAAAGTTTTCCTGGTGCGCCAGCTTGACGTCCTTGATGGTCACGTCGTTCTGATAATCCAGCCACGCACGTTTCGCACCTTTGACATGCCAGAACGGCGACAGAGATACGGGTGCGTCCTGAGCCGCGGGCAGGTCTGCCGGGGTCGCAGTGATCCCAAGATCGGAAAGCGCGGTAACGGCGGCATTTGCCCCGCCTTGGAGGGCAGCATCGGTGGTCAGGTCACCCTTTGCGGCACCCGCCACGATCTGACCGACTGGCAGGCCCTCTTCACCCGGAACAAACGCATGGATATCCGCGTTCCAGACCGGACGGCCCCGCTGATGGCAGGTCAGGCCGAGGTTCGGATTCCAGCCGCCCGACATCGCCAGAGCCTCGCAATGCAGATCGCGGGTAAAACCCTTGTCCGTGAGCACCTGAACCGAGGTCAGGCCAAGGCGACCGGATGTGTTGATGATCTCGGCACCTTTCAGAACCTCAGTACCTTCGACATCCGGCGCTTCGGGGCGCGTATCAACGATGGCGGGCACCTTGACGCCCTGCGCAATCAGGTCGCGTGCGGTCTGATGCGCATCGTCATTATTGGCGAAAACCACAACGGATTGCGCAGGTGTCGTGGCCCAGCGATTGACATAGGCGCGCACGGCACCGGCCAGCATGATGCCGGGACGGTCGTTGTTTTCAAACGCAATGGGCCGTTCAATCGCACCCGGCGCGATCAGCGCGCGTTTCGAGTAGATGCGCCACAAGGTCTGACGCGGTTTGCCCTCGGCCGGCATCGCCAGATGATCGGCGTTGCGTTCAACTGCGCCATAGATCCCGTGATCATAAGCTCCGAACACGGTGGTCCGGGGCATCAGGCGCACATTGCCCATGCCCGCCAGTTCGGCCTGAGTTTGCGCAACCCAGTCCGCACCCGACACATCAGCCAAGGCACCGGTTTCAGCGATCAGACGTCCGCCCAGATGAAAATCTTCCTCGGCCAGAATGACCTGTGCGCCCGCGCGTCCGGCGGTTAGCGCTGCGGCCAGACCGGCAGGGCCTGCGCCGACAATCAGAAGATCGCAATGCAGGAAACCCTTGTCGTATGCATCCGGGTCATCTTCCCCAGTCAGGCTACCAAGCCCTGCGGCCTTGCGGATGACAGGTTCGTACAGTTTTTCCCAGAACGCTTTGGGCCACATGAAGGTCTTGTAGTAGAAGCCGGCCGTCAGAAAATTCGAGAACCGGTCATTGATCGCCATAAAATCGCGTTCCAGCGACGGCCAGCGGTTCTGCGAATTCGCGCTCAGCCCGTCATACAGCTCAGCAACCGTGGCGCGGGTATTAGGTTCCTGCCGCCCACCCGAGCGCAGCTCGACCAGTGCGTTGGGTTCTTCGCTGCCTGCGGTCAACACGCCCCGCGGGCGGTGATACTTGAACGACCGCCCCATCAGCCGCACGCCATTGGCCAGCAAGGCCGAGGCCAACGTGTCGCCCTGAAATCCGCTGAAGCTTTTGCCGTCGAACTTGAAGTTCAGGCTGGTGCTGCGGTCGATCAGACCGCCATTCAAACGATTGCCGTTCGTCATTGTGCAGACCTTTCTGCCGCAGCCGCTTTTGCAACGTCGTGGGCCAGTTCGACATTCAGAATTTCGTGGGTCATCGTGTTCCGCGTGACCACCAGCCAGGAACGGTCGCCCTGTTCGTGATACCAAAGCTCGCGATGTTCGCCTGCCGGGTTGTCGCGCAGATACAGATAGTCATGAAATGCGTTTAGCGCGTTCTCCGACTGCCAGTCAGGCCGGTTGATGAGCGTGGCATCCCCCAGATAGGTAAATTCCTGCGCGTCACGCGGGCCAAGCAAAGGATGGTTGATAATCATCTGGTTCGCCTCTCAGTGCAGGTTCGGTTGGGCGCCCTGCCCTTTTTCGTCGATCATGTTTCCGGACATGAAACGGTCCAGCCGATAGGCCGTGGCAACCTCGTGCGGGCGATCGGTTTTCAGCAGATGGGCAAAGCAGTAGCCCGAGGCAGGTGTTGCCTTGAACCCGCCGTAGCACCAGCCGCCGTTGAAATAGAGGCCGTCGATATGGGTCTTGTCGATGAAGGGCGAGCCGTCCATGGACATATCCATAACCCCGCCCCAGCTGCGCAGCAGACGCGCACGACCAAGCGCCGGGATCAGCGACATTCCACTTTCGATCACGTCCTCGACCACCGGCAAATTGCCGCGTTGCGCATAGGTATTGTACATGTCGATGTCACCACCAAACACCAGCCCGCCCTTATCGGACTGGCTGCAATAGAAATGCCCTGCCCCATAGGTGATCACACCGGGGATGAACGGCTTCAGCCCTTCGGAAACAAAGGCCTGCAACACGTGGCTTTCGATGGGCAGACGCATGCCTGCTTTTGCCATGACCCGGCTGGAACTGCCCGCAACTGTCACACCGACCTTCTTGGCACCGATGTAGCCGCGCGTGGTATCGACCCCCAGTACCTTGCCGTTTTCGATACGGAAGCCGGTGACTTCGCAATTCTGAATGATATCCACGCCGCGCATATCGGCGCCACGCGCATACCCCCAGGCGACCGCATCGTGGCGAACTGTACCGCCGCGCCGATGCAACAGGCCACCCTGAATCGGGAACCGCTGGTCGTTGAAGTTCAGGAACGGATACATGGCCCGGACGCCTTCGGTATCCAACAACTCGGCATCCGATCCGTTCAGGATCATCGCATTGCCCCGGCGCCGCGCCGCATCGCGCTGAGCGTCGTTGTGGAAAAGGTTCAGGATTCCGCGTTGGCTGACCATCGCATTATAGTTGAAATCCTGTTCCAGGTTCTCCCACAGTTTCAGCGAAAACTCATAAAACGGCTCGTTTCCGTCCAGTAGATAGTTCGATCGGATGATCGTCGTATTCCGCCCGACATTGCCACCACCGATCCAGCCCTTTTCCAGAACCGCGATACGCGCGCCGCCGAATTCCTTGGCAAGGTAGTAGGCTGTCGACAACCCGTGCCCGCCGCCGCCAATGATAACATAATCATAGGACTCTGCTGGCGCCGCATCGCGCCATTGCTGGGTCCACCCCTTATGCCCGGTCAAGGCTTCTTTGAAGATCCTCAGAGCTGAATAACGCATGAAAGCTCCTGTTCGTTGCAACCTATGACTTGTGCACACTACGGTATATTTTCCAGATGCTGTTTCGGACAGAATTCATCTCAGAACCGACAGAAACAGATTGCACGGCGAAAACGGACCAGTAGACGCCCGCCCAGGACCGCATTACACGCGGAAAAATCAGGCTGCCGCCTGTCCCAAAATCCCTGACGGTGGAAAGATTGCGGTGAAAACTCCAAGGCTTGGTTCAGGGCTGAGTTTCAGGATGGAGAAGTCTTCCACTGCTTCCGAGAGGCGCAGATTTTGATTGAAGGATGGAAGATACACTACAACACCAAATGCCCGCATAATGCTTTGGGATAAGCATTGGCCGGGGAGTGTCTTATTAGACGGTTACTTTCTTATCGAAATAGTCAATCTTAGTTGCTTGATGATAGAAGTGCGCCAGTTGCGCACCCTGTGTTTTTGCGGCTCGTCTTTTATTGCCGCTTCAACATCTGATTTGCAGCGGCTTTCAGGCTTTCATAGCTGTCGCCAGATATACCGGGAATCCGCCCTCTGCCCCCCAGAAACCCGTCAACAGTTTCAGTGATTGCAGCCGTGCTATTGAGATGATGGTTCCAACTCTGATCGCACGACATACAAACGGTGTCAGCGCGCGGCATTGAATTGTGCCGCCAAACTATGCAGCTTGGTCCATCTGAATTTCTCCGTTGCGCAAGAAACAAGCCTTGTCGGAAGTAGACAGATCAAGCGGGTTGGGTAGCCTAACATCCGACAGATCGGGCATAGTCCTGTCGCTGAGATCGAACGAGCGATCAAATTGCAAGATCATGGCACAAAATTGCGCCTGTGACCTTCACGTATCTGCGCAGAGATCTGATCGTCAAGGCTTGGGTTGGTGCGCTTTTGATCCAGAGGTTGGAGGTAACCGATCACGACAACAACCGGTTCACCAAAGTGTTCAAGACGGCTGATAACGTAGTCCGCAGACACCTCGTCCGACGTATCAACAATCATCGCATTTCGTTCGGACTCTGGACCAATCCCAAGAGCCGAGAAACGATCTTCGACGTCTCGCTCATGATAGTCTAGCGTGAAGAAAAACCCTTCCGGCCAAGCTCTGTCGCCCTTGACGCCAATTCGAGCCCAAGGAGAGTTTTGCCGTGATCGGGTATTGCGCCAACAAGGATCAGGTCTCCGGGTACAAGCTGCGACAGGATGGTTGCAACTGGCCCTTTTGTTGTTGAAGACGATGCAAGATGGCTCCAGTTCTGGAACCCTTCTTCGACGGCCTTTTGGTCCAGCGCCTCGTGCAAAGGGATACGTTCCTTGCGTGCCGCGAGTCTGGCTTGTCGTTTCGACCGATAGATTGGGGCGGATAAATGCATGTGCGTTCCTCCTCTTTCGAGCCGCTCGGGCGCAACGTCATTGCGTCCAGCACCGCGCGGTTGCGGGCGGTGCCGGTTTCTTCCCCGGCGGCCCCGTCTGTGTAGTCAAACACCATCCACGGCAGACGTCGCCGGGCCAACCGGCGCGCATCTGCTGCACTGTGAATGGCCTCTGCACCCATCAGGCCTGCACGGATTTCATAAAGCGGTCGCAGATCACCACAGGGTCCATGGTGATGACCGGCATCTTGGCATTGCCGCTTTCGCATTTGCTGACAATGATGGTCATCTGCCTGACATCCAGCGCCTCTTGCAGCACGCGGCCTGTATCTTCGGCCTGACATTCGGTCACACGCTCGCATGTGAATCCCGGAGGCAAAAGGGCCGGTGGAGCGGTTGGTTGATCTGACCGTCTCGGAACAAAATTCCGCGGTCTGACACCTGAGGCGAACGAGCTGAGGGTGGGGAGATGTATTCAGTGGACCTTTATAGCCGGGTGCGGCGTGCGTGCCATGTTGACGGGATGGGGCGTAGAATGACGTAGGCAGCGGCGGCTGCCACGGCGCAAGCGCCGATCAGGAGAAATTCTCGGTTCATGTACTGGTCCTAACCTTACGTAACAGAGTGGAGCCGCAAATTTCTTACAGCACACTGGAACGTGTTCACTGCCGTAAACAGCGTCGGAAATCTGTTTCAAGCGTTAGATGGTCCGTCCGGTTCTTCCGGTTCATTGAGCGTCGAGAAGCTTGTTACCTGCCATGCCAACGCTGCCTCAGACTGGTCAAATGATACTTCGGAATCTGGAAATGTCAGCGCGAGAGCATTACACAGGAATGGATTGCATTCATCAGGCTCCATTCCGTTCGATCCATCCGGGGCGCTATCCATTGGTTCCCCCGAAGCGTGACCATCGTGGCTTTCTTGCATATTTCTGGCCAGGTGGCCATCATAATGCCCATCAACACAATCTTTCGACTCAGATGCGCCGACATTCCCACATCAACAGCCGGCGTTGAGGAACCGCGATGCGAAATCTGACTGAGAGCCCTATTTTGCGCATGCTGCAATCATTCTGACTGGTCATTCATCACAGTCAGCGGTTCTTGGAAAAACTACCCACAACAATTGCCCCCAATCTGAATTGGCGGACATGGTACGGTAGCGTAGGAGCAGAAAACACAGCAATCGCCTTCCTGCGGTTTCAATACTGACTTGCATGACTTGCATTCATAAAACCACTGGCAACAGTCCGTTGGCATTTTTTCAGTTTCGAAGTGCCCACACTCAGGGCAGGTCAATGTGCTTTCGAGCACCACGGATGTATTTGTCATTTTCTCACATCTGCATGATTAGGTAGTCGTTGATTTGAGCTTCGTTGAACACGATAACCCATGCCAACGCAGTGACCGCGGCGCTTCCAGCAAGCCACCACTTCAGGTGCGCCAACGATCCGTTTCGATGGGATACGAACCACGCTGTCGCGACGAATACGGATGAGATGGCCAGCACGTAGTAGCTGGCGGCTGCTATTTTTCCGAATATTGCCACCCAGCTGCCGCCCAAACCCAGCAACATCATGGTCATCGGAAGTACGCAGCACGTCGCGACGCCAAGTGCAGAAAACGACCCCAAGTAAGTGAGGGTTAGGTATTTCTTCATCTTTCGCTCCGGTGGCGCTCAATTCGCTGAGTTGAGTCGTTGACACCTTGGACATATAGCTTCTGTAGTTACTACAGGATCAAGAGGAGATGTTTCACGTGATTGCGATAGGAGAGGCTTCCCGGCAAAGCGGTGTCGGAATCGAAACCATCCGCTACTACGAACGCGAAGGTATCGTGCCGAAGCCAGCACGAGCACTGAACAATCGCCGCCTCTATTCAGCAAGCGATGTCGGCAGACTTCGTTTGCTCAAGAAGTGCCGTGATCTGGGGTTTCCACTCTCCGATGCGAAGGCGCTGTTGGACCTGTCTGAAGGAGGCGACGACGACTGCCGATCCGTAAAAGAAATGGCTGAAGCCCACATAGCCAACGTTCGATGCAAAATCGATGAATTGGAGCGTTTGGAAGGAGCTTTGAGCGAACTCTCTGCCAATTGTGAAACCGGGAATGTTAGCTGCCCAATGCTCGCACGATTACGGATGGTGGAGGACATCTAAATCTCGGGCTGGGCTACAACCCAATTTCCGAGATTAAACTCAGATTGCTTCAGACCAAGGTCGGTGGTGCGCGAAGGGATTGTCGTTCATAGTCGAAAGCGAAATGAGACCGGAGATTTCTGACCTGACAATTGGCAATTGGTCATTGTCGCGAGTTTTTCTTGCGGCCTGCATTGTTGTGATGGGAACAGCCACTGCAATTGTTGGTGTTTGGGTGTCAAATCGGATCGAGAACGCAGTTGTTCAAAATTCTGCCAACTCTGCGGCGTTATATATGGAGAGCATTGTATCCCCTCTTAGCCAGGAACTTGCACACGGCGACCGTCTTTCGGATCAAGCGAGTCGAGCACTGGACGAGATTTTCATGACCCAGCCAATGCGTGACCGCATTGTCTCCTTCAAGTTTTGGAAGCAAGGGGGAGTGATTGCACATGCATCGGATTCAGCCATCATTGGAAGCCGTTTCGATCCAACTGACGATCTAAAGCGAGCATGGGGCGGTGAGATCTCCGGCTCTTTCGAAGAGCTTGATCATGCCGAAAGCGCCGCTGAAGCGGCACTTGGGATACCACTTCTCGAAGTATATAGTCCCATCCGCGAGCTTTGGTCGGGCGAAATCATTGCTGTTGCAGAGTTTTATGAAAAAGCTGAACAGCTGGAAATTGATATGGCCAGAGCCCGGCGAACAAGTTGGTTGGTCGTCGGATCAGCATTTGTGGCAAGTACAATCGTTCTGTTTTCCATCGTGGCAATTGGCGACAACACAATTCGACGGCAGGGGCGCCTTCTAGAGAGGCGTCTGGCAGAAAGTGAACAAATGGCCGAGCAGAATGCCAAGCTGCGGTCGCGCGTGGTCGAAGCGTCAGAACGATATGCCACGCAAACAGATCGGTTTCTTAAAAAACTTGGTTCCGAGCTTCATGATGGTCCCGCTCAATACCTGTCCCTCGCTGCCCTTAGATTAGACGCTGCATTTTCCGACGGCTCCGAAAAGCCCAAAGAGGCCGAAGAAATCCAACAGTCACTGCAGAAGTCCTTGGCTGAAATTCGTGCTTTGTCGCGGGGGCTGTCTGCTCCGGACATCGACAATCTGGCGCTCATGGATGTCGTGAAGAGAGCAATAGAAGATCACTCTGAACATAGTTCATTGCGACCCGATATTTCGCTTCAAGGAAGCCAGGCAACCGAGTTGTCCTTGTCCGACAAATTGTGTGTTTTTCGGTTCCTCCAAGAAACGCTTTCTAACGCTGCGAGATATGCTCCGGGTTCTCAATGCACTGTCACTTGTGAGGCTCAAAGCGACCGTGTCGTCATACATGTCCGCGACGACGGGCCGGGATTTGATCCCTCAGACGACACAGTATTGCGTGACGATGGAGGCCAAGGACTAATGGGTTTGCGAGATCGGGTCGAGAGTATCGGTGGCAGGTTTGAAGTCGCGTCAAGCCCCGGCAACGGCGCTTCAATTGCGATGACACTATTTCCCAGAAAGATGAGTACATCATGACAACATCTGTCATTATTGCGGATGATCATCCGATTTTCAGGGACGGTTTGCACCGTACATTGGACGAAGCCGACGGGTTCGAAGTTCTCGCCGCTGGTTCAAACGCTGAAGAGGCGGTTTCGCTTGTCAGCATTCATCAGCCGGACATAGCCATCCTCGACCTTTCGATGCCTGGCGGCGGCATAAGCGCGACACGCAAAATTGCCGCTATGGCGAACCCGCCCTTCGTCGCAATATTAACGGTCTCTGAGAACAACAGTGACGTCGCGGATGCTTTGGAAGCAGGAGCTATCGGGTACATTGTCAAAGGTGTGACAGCCAGCCAATTGACAGATTCGCTGCACAGCATCGCCGCAGGTGAAGGTTTCGTGTCGCCAGGACTGGCCTCGCGTGTGCTGCTTCAGATCAACAGCGAGGCGGGGATTTCCAAAGACAGAGACGTGCTCAATGATCTCACGCACCGCGAGGAAGACATACTTCGACGTGTGGCGAAGGGGATGAGCAATCGGGAAATAGCAGAACAATTAGACCTGCAGGAAAAAACTGTGAAGCACTACATGACGGCAATCCTATCCAAGCTTCACGCTCGAAATCGGGTAGAAGCCGCTCTAATAGCGCACGACGTTTGGAACAAAGCAGACTAATTGCAATGTCTATTATGGGTTAAGCGGTCTCTCACAATGAGAAACCGCCTATTAAACATCGACCCGAGTTATTGCCTAGTTGGCAACCGACTGCAATCTCCGACGATCAGAGGCAGTTGCGTTTCTCTCAACAACAGTCCGGTTGAATGGGTCCTTCAGCTCGTAGCGGCCAAACTCGATCTCTTCTTTCCAACCGTTGGCATAGTTTACTTCGATGTTGTTGCCCTGGCGTTCTATTTTCGTTGGGCGACTTCCAGCGGCGCCCCCTTGCCCGGATGAGCGCACGTTGTCGATGGAGATATCATCCGCCAAAGATCGAAGCCTTGAGACGTCAGCACCCGTAGCTGGCCGTTCTTCTACGGTTCGATTCTGAGCATTCTTTCTCTCGTACCGACCGTTTTCGATTTCTTCCTTGGTTCCATCGGCGTAGCGCACTTCGATGCCGTTAGCGTTTGTCTCAACCTTTGTGATACCGGCTGAGCTTGATGGCCCGCCCCCCGCTCGGGACTGATCCTTTTTGCCGCTGCCTTGATTTGAACGCTTCGAGTTATCGTCATCATCGTCGTCATCTTTGTCGCGACCGCCTTTACCTGATCCTGAATTGTCGTCACGATCATCGTCCCGGTCGTCGTCACGATCATCGTCGCGATCACCACCACGACCGCTATTGCCTGACCCCGAGTTGTCGTCCCGATCATCGTCACGATCATCATCCCGGTCGTCATCGCGACCATCCCCGTCTTTTCCTTTGCCACTCTTCGCAAACGCATAGGCTGGTTCAATTTGCAGGCGACCGTCCGCGTCAAACTTTGGCACGTAAGGCGTTGCCGCAATCAACGAAGCCAGTGCAGCTGTGCTTAGAAGTTGGCCTAACTTTCTTTGAATTTTCATTTTTGCCTCCAATTCTGTCAGACGCATTTCGCGATGTTGAAGGCAGGCTACGCTAAGCTTTACTCCCCGACATCGGGCTTTGGTCTGATGAATTGCAGGCCAAACGTCTTAGTCAGAATTGCGAAAACGATCAAAATTCATACTGCAGAGGGGTTGAACAGACTTAGTGTGCTTTTGCCCCGCCACCTTTCAATTCGTCATCGGGTTCGAGGTGGATGAAAAAGACAGAACCCGGGTAAATACGTTCCAATGCGTGTTCGATTTCATTGCAGATGTCGTGTGCGGCGCTGACAGACATTGCTCCGTCTACAACAAGGTGAAATTCGACGAAGATGATGTTTGCGGATCTGCGCCCTTTGAGATCGTGGTACTCTAAAGCTGTACCGAGGTTTGCTTCGATTGCTTTAGAGACAGTCTGCAAGTCATGATCCGAAAGGCCCACATCCATCAGGCCATCCACGGAGGCCCGAATAACTTTCCATCCTTCCCACAGGATGTTGAGCGCGACGAGAATTGCCAGGATAGGGTCGAGGATCAGCCAGCCGGTGACAAGCGCAAGTATTAGTCCCACGACAACACCGACTGATGTCATAACATCAGTGAAGATGTGCCGGGAGCTCGCCTCCAATGCAGGCGACCCCTCGCGCCTGCCGATCTTGAGCAACAAGTAAGCCCATGCACCATTCACGCCAGTCGCAATGATATTGATCGCGATTCCAAGCAGCGGCGCATCGTCAAGATGTGGGTCGGGCAGCGCCAGCACCGCCTCTCGGATGATCAAAAAGGCAGCGAGCACAATCAGTATGCCCTCCACGACAGCGGAAAGGTACTCTGCTTTCTTGTGCCCAAAAGGGTGGTTTTCGTCCGGCGGTATGCTGGCAACCCGCACGGCAAAATACGCAAGCAGCGCCGCCACTACGTTCACCGTGGATTCCATCGCGTCTGACAGCAGGGCCACTGAACCAGTCAACCACCAAGCCAGCAGCTTTAGGGCCAGAACGGCAATGGAAATTGGGATGGACCACAGGGCGAATTTTTGTGTCACTTGGCCGCGACCCCCAATCAAACGTCAAAGAAAACCCGGGCGATAGGTGAGTTTACGTGCACAAGATCTAAAACAGGTGTTTGGCAAAAAAGAAATAGAGCCGCTGGGCTTTCTGCCTGCGAACAGAGGGAAACATCCTTGATATCTGCATCGCGACCTCAAACGCCTGTTACTCTGATGGGAACTCACTCTGCGGCACAGGAACGGCTTTGAGATAAACTGCCATCGCCAAACGTTCGTCATCGCTTAAGCGAGCGTTGGTTGAACGCTTATCCAATGTTCTGGCTGCGTGACAAAGCTTGAAAAACGCTCGCGGGGATCGATTTTCCAATCAGCCATCTGGTTGCGGGATCCACGAGGTTTGCATTGAAGCTAGAGTGACAGATTCTTCACAGCTTTCTTCCCACATGTCATCGAGAAAGGCCTTCATATCAAATTCAGGATCTTTCTCACCCAACCACACAAGGCCTTCGCCGCGTTTGCAGCACTAGGCCTCTGCGACAGCAGCGATGCAGAGGACGCGGACTTTAGATCAAAAAATTCTGTGTTTTGGAGCCGTGGACAGCGGCTATGCGGACACAACGGACGTTGAGTGTAAGCGTCGACGCCGAGATCAAATCGCATTGCCTGAGCCGTTGGATCCGCAGTAGATCACAAAGTCTTTGGTATGCTCCCACCGATTGATCTACGTAAGTAGAAAGTTAGCACCTTCAGATCAGAACCGTAACTTGACGCCGCGAACCTGCCCGTGCCGATCAACATGTATTCAAACGCTCCAGTACATAGTGTATCGAAGTAATCCTTGATGAAGAAACTCTATCCAAAGAACAGCGAACTTTTTTCCCAAGGGAGCCAGTCGAAACCCACGTTGGCTCCTGCTATAAGGTCATTGCCGCCTGCGCCAAATCGAATACTTACAACTTCTCTGCCCAATTAGTGCTGTTGTTTGAGGAAGACCTTTGAAGGCAGGTTTATTCTACGCGGCAAAAATCCTCTTAGCTTTTGTTTACCCTCAAGAGACAACATTAACAGAACGTGAACAATGTATTCTCTGAGTGTTCAACCTGTATCACTCATACTGATCCCCGCAGGGCTAAAAAAGTGTCCGGCTTAGTGGAAGGGGAAAAGAATGATCAAGACTGCCGTTGAGGTCGAGCTTTGCATTCCTGCATCGATGCGATCCACAAGTGCCGCCGTTCGCGGTGAACTTTCAAATACCGAAAATTCGAGCAACAATCGCTTCCCTCCTATCGAAAATGCACTGACTGATATCATCAGTAACAAGCGACTTGATGAGGCAAACAGGGACGTCTGATCTGACAATTGGAAGCAAAACACGCTTCCGGGCTACGGCGACCAAATCAGGTAACGACAAAGCCCGCTCCGCAATCGGAGCGGGCTTATTTGTTTGAGTGACTTTGATGCATTCAAAGTCAGGAGAGTGTGATCCAGACTATCCAAACCGAGCGCTACCAACATGATGTCGGGTCAACCATGCTCGTGGTAAAGACATGGCTGACCCGGCCACCATCGGCTTGCAAAATAGCAGGCCAATACTGTCAGCTATCTAGTCCAAGAAGTGATTTCACCGCATCCTCGACCTCATCAGTGACAGGCTTGTTTGCCGCGTTTTCCAGCGCTTCACGTTCAGTCAGTTCCTGATCTTCAACGGCTTCTGTCAACTCATCGACCTCGGCAACCGCTTGCTCGTAATCGACGGCATCCTTCTTCTCGGTTTCCAGACTCTCAGCCGTATCGATAGCGTCCTGGAGATCGGTGTTTGCTTCCTCAAGCGCTGCTTCAATGTCGGGATCGGTGCCACCGGCGTCAGCCAGCGCCTCTTCAAGGTCGTTCACAAGATCTTGTTTTTCTTCAACGTCTGTCTGGGCTGCTTCAAGATCCTGTTCGATTTCAGAGACAGATCGATCCGGCGGCGTCATCCCCTCCAGAAGATCCTGCTGTTCCTCCAGCGCCGCCCGCAGATCATCCCCGGCCAATACAGTATCACGATAAGTAGCAATTCGGCCCACTCGCGAATTTGGTGCTGCATTCAGCAAAGCCGTCTCGCTTGCATTTGCTGCATTCAACGCCCCCAGTTCAGATGGGTGCACCCCAAGCAACGTGGCCATTTTATTCCCTGTCGGGCGCTTTTCCGGGCGAACGGACTTGGTGACCTGAGGCGAAATTTTCGTTGTTCGCGTTACTTTCGTAGTCTTGGTTTTGGTTTTCTTGGCCTTGGATTTTTTGCCGCCAAATATGTCCTTTAGAGAGAATTTTTTCCCTTTCGAAGATTGGGGCTGTGCTCCAGTGACACCGGTTGTTTTTTTGTCTGACTTTCCAGCCGCAGACTTTCCTTCACTTTTGGACCCGCCCTTTCCTAAGCCTTTACCGTTTCCAGCTCCGTCATTTCCACCGCCGTGGCCATTTCCATTCCCACCACCGTTGCCGTTACCGTTTCCGCCGCCGTTTCCGCCGCCATTGCCGCCGCCATTTCCACCACCATTGCCGCCGCCGTTTCCGTTGCCCCCTTTCGCGTAGGCAAAGTCGGGAAAGGCGATCGATCCGACGATCGCGGCTGAACCCATCAAAGCGACGGCAATTGCTGAGGTTTTTAACAATCCAGACATTGTTTTCTTCATGGCGATTCTCTTTCTTCGAGTTTGGATTTCTGCGGTCCGCATTCTCAAGATTCCGGTTCGTACCGGCGCAGTATGCTTGCCGGATTCGTGCCCGGGCTTTTGTCATTTAAACCCATCGTCGTTGAACCCATGGGAAACTGGTTGTTCATCACCGGTTCATGTAGCTTTCGCTAGATTGAACGGGCGTATGTGCCGTAAAAAGTACCAAAGATGAAAAAGCTCTTGATCATTGCCTGCCTTCTCGCTGTTCTCCAACCCGGACACAGCAATGCGGCCGCCCGCGAGTTGAAACAATCTGAATTACGCAAGGCGACAAGTTCGGGAAAAGCCATTCGGCTCAATAAGGTTATCAAGGGTGTGGAGCGCGTCTTTGGTGGCACGCCAGTAGACGCGCGCGCGTTCCAGACGGATCAGGTGTACTATCGCATTCTGGTCAAAAAACCCGATGGCAAGATAATTAGTGTTATTGTCAATGCAAAAACCGGTGTTGTTGTACCCAATCGTTCAAATGTTGGGCGGCAGGTGACTGACGCTGCTAAGACAGCGCCAGGCAACTCCGCTGTTGGTACGTCGCGACAGGCGTCGGCGAACAATAGCATCAATGGAAACCGCGGCGACAATGGCAATGGCGGCGGCAATGGTGGCGGCAACGGCAATGGTGGCGGCAACGGCAATGGTGGCGGTAACGGCAATGGCGGCGGCAACGGCAATGGTGGCGGCAACGGCAATGGTGGCGGTAACGGCAATGGCGGCGGCAACGGCAATGGCGGCGGTAATGGCAATGGCGGCGGTAATGGCGGTGGAAACTCCGGTGGAAACGGTGGCGGTGACTCCGGTGGTAACAGCGGCGGTAACAGCGGAGGAAAAAGATGATGTTTAAACTTTCAGTCACGTGCATATAGTGCTGGTGTATGAGAGTTTTGCTTGCAGAAGATGAACCACACCTCTGTGAACAGATCAAAAAGCTACTGAATGCTGAAGGTCGAGTAGTGGATGTGGTAAAAAACGGTCTCGACGCGTTACATCTGGGCGCGACCGAACCGTACGACATGATCATTCTGGACATCGGCCTGCCGGGACGGGACGGTATTTCCGTCTTGCGGGAGTGGCGTGGTTCGGGTGTCAAAACCCCGGTTCTTATCCTGACCGCCCGTGATGGCTGGAGTGAGCGGGTCGATGGTCTGGATGCCGGTGCAGATGATTATATGACCAAGCCCTTCCATATGCCCGAACTGGCCGCACGTGTTCGCGCCATACTACGACGGCAAAGTAGTCAGTTGAACCCTGTGATCGAGATGGGGAATGTCATGCTGGACACCCGCAACGGGCGGGTGACAGTCGATGGTGTTCCGATTGACCTGACCGCTCAGGAAATCGCTGTGCTGACCTATCTGGCCCATAATGCCGGGCGCATGATCTCAAGAACTGAGCTTTCAGAACATATCTATGAATACGATGGTGACCGGGATTCAAACACCATTGCAGTCTTCGTAACCCGCTTGCGTAAGAAACTAGGCCCCGATTTGATCACTACAGTACGAGGCCGCGGATACATGATTGACTCAGACTGATGTTATCACTGCGTCAACGGGCATTGTTGGGTGGCGTTGCATCCGGAGCTGTGTCTGTAGGACTGGGCACACTTGCCGTCTTCTCTTACATCAATGACCGCGTATCAGACCGCTTCGACACAGCCCTATTGGATCGCCATACACAGCTTGTTGTAGGTTTGAGTGTCACCACCCAAAGCCCGGATGCACTTCGTGATCTGATGTTCGACCCGGCCTATAGTACGCCTTACTCTGGGCGATACTGGCAAGTCAGCAGCGACGACGGAGAGATTTTTACGTCTGCCTCACTGTTTGACCAAGTTATTGCCGAGCCGGCTGGCAATCCAGATGCTCCAACGCTCTGGAACACAAACGGCCCGGAAGATGAAGTTCTGCGTAGTGCCTTTCAAAAAATCACCTTCGAAGACGGCTCAGTTTGGGGCGTCAGCGTTGCAGAAAGCCGAGCACAGCTTGTCGCCGAGCGCCGTGCTGCGCAGCAAAGCCTATTGCCCGTGTTCGCACTTGTTGGTCTGATAGGTGTGGTCGGATCGTTGCTGCTGATGACCTTCATACTCGGGCCGCTGCGAAGATTGCGTACTGATGTCGCGAGTCGCTGGGATCGAGATGAAGACCTCAGACCGACCGATTACCCCGAAGAAGTCTCACCCCTTGTCGAGGACCTGAACAAACTCCTGAGCCGGAACCGCGAGATTCTGTCGGGATCACGCCGTCAGGCCGCGGATTTAGCCCATGCTTTGAAAACTCCGGCCGCCATTTTGCGGAACGAATTGAATTCGCTTTCCGGCACGGGTGCCACAACGGATACTGCGCAAGAGGCACTTGATCGGATAGATGCCCAGTTAAACCGATCTTTGGCCAGATTGCGTGCATTACACACCGCGGATCTAACCCATTCGCGGACTGATCTGACAAACTCCATCGACCGGTTAGCACGGTTGTTTTCGACAATGGTGGATCGCGAGGGAAAATCTCTGCAGATCGCACGTGATCCCGGACTCTGGGTACGCATGGATGCACAGGACATCGAAGAAGTACTGGGAAACTTGCTGGACAATGCAGTCAAGTGGTGTCGACAAAGCGTGCGTATGACCGCCGAACGCAAGCCTGGATGCATCGAAATCAGTATCGAAGACGACGGCCCCGGGATTACCCAACAAGCCCACCGAGAGGCTCTGCGATCAGGAGGTCGGCTGGACACGTCGGTCACCGGCAGTGGATTGGGGCTGGCAATAGCAGTCGATTTATTGAACGCTTATAACTTCCATCTAAATCTGGGAACATCTGCGTTGCTCGGCGGGCTGGAATGTAGAATTGTGATTTCGACTTGATTTGACCCAAAAATGTTTGATCGACGAAGCCACCATTCCCGCAAATCTCAGCTGTCTGCGAAATAGGCTCGATACATCGCTTCACGCAACCAAGAAATTTTTCCGCTGACTGAGGGTGCGCAGAAATCAGTTAATAGTCTTCATCGCTGAAAAATCCACTACGGCAAAGTGCGTGCACCCCAAAGCTACTATGCGCTTTACTCTGACGAATGAGCAATTTGGGCTCGGGGCGGACATCCGATCATTTCACCCTAACAATTGACGGGCACCTGGGCCGGCAATGACGCCAAAGGGCTGCGGCCGACCGACTGCATCCGAAGCATCCAGATGGCATGGCAACGGCAGGTTATGGCTCTCCGCACCAGTTGGGGCACGTCGCAGAGAACGTCGGCAGCGAGCCCAAATATAGTGATGGTGCGCGGAGTCCTAATGACAAGTTTAGGTGTAAAGCGGCCCCTATCAGCAGGTGTTTTCGTGCAAATTTTTGATGGATCGGGAGGCAACGATTGATGCCTCCCGAGTATTAACTTCTACTGCGACATCCCGCCTTCGGTCGAAATTTGTTCTTCGACATGGCCCTGGTTGGTTATGTCCGATCCCCGCGGAGGATATTCCTTGAATGTAGACAGGTGGTTTTGGACGATTTCGGCAGCAGGACCAAACGCCCACATCTTGTTGCCCATCCACCGTGTATACATCCCCGATTCCTCGGCCGCTTTTTCGTAGGGATCGCGGCGCAGGTTGAACAGCAGGGGTGCGTTCAGTTCTTCTTTGGGTCCCGCCCAACCTTTGGTTTGTATCGTGAAGTGCGCTTTCCAGTCACCATGCCGCACCGCTTGCAGGTCCGGGCCTTCGTAGTAGATGATCTCATCCCGGTTGCTGTCGCTGTCACCAGTCAAAAACGACAGTTGGTTGAACCCATCCAGATGCACCTGATAGCCCTCGTAGCCTTGGAGCAATGATCCAGGCAGATCATCTGGGCCGCCAGCGGCAGCAACAAGGGTGGGCATCCAGTCTAGACCGGCAAAAATACCGTTGCTCACGGTTCCGGCTGGGACTTTTCTGGGCCAGCGAATGATGGCAGGGACGCGGAAGCCGCCTTCCCAGGTTGTGCCTTTTTCGCCATGGAACGGTGTTGTTCCCCCGTCGGGCCAAGTCATGGTTTCAGGGCCATTATCCGAGGTGAAGACGACAATTGTGTTTTCTGAAACGCCGAGCTCGTCCAACCGAGCCATGACTTTGCCCACGTTGTCGTCAAGCTCTTTCATGACCACATCCTGCAAACCGCGTCCGTCACCCAACATGGCTTCGTAATCGGGGCTCAGATGTGTCCAGACATGCGCGCGCGCCGGGGCCATCCAAACAAAGAAAGGCGTTTCGCTGTCAACCGCGCGGTTGATGAAGTCCAGCGTGTGCGCCGTTACTTCATCGTCGAGCGTCTTCTGCCGCTGGGGCGGAGCGGGACCATCGTCGATAATGCGTTGTTTTCCGACCAACCCCCAGCGCGGATCAACAGTTTCATCTACGGTATCAGTTGCGTAAGCATGGATGATGTTCCGAGGGCCAAAAGTGTCGTTGAATTTTTGATCTTTCGGCCAGTCCGGATCGGATGTGTATTCCATCGCGTTCAGGTGATAGAGCCAGCCCCAGTATTCGTCAAAACCTTTCACTGTCGGCAGGAACTTGTTCATATCGCCCAGATGGTTCTTGCCAAATTGACCAGTTGTGTAGCCCAGAGATTTCAGCATGTTGGCCAGAGTTGGGTCATTTTCGCTCAGACCTTTTTCTGGGTCTCCGGGCAGGCCAACCGTGTGCATCCCCGTTCGAACCGGAAATTGTCCGGTGATAAAGGCAGACCGCCCGGCGGTACAGCTTGGCTGCGCATAGTAATCCGTAAGGCGCATGCCATCCGCAGCAAGCTGGTCAAGGTTGGGGGTTTTGATGCTTTTCACACCCTGATGGTAACTGCCCAGACTGGCCCAGCCGACATCGTCAGCCATGATGACAAGGATATTAGGTTGGTCGGTTTCGGCCAGGACTGGCAGGGCACAGACCGAAGCCGTGGCCAGCGTGGCGGAAACCGCAACAGATCGAAGAATGAACATTTTTACCTCTGTGGACGTAGAAGACGATATCGGTGGTGGGACTATCGAAAGGTCCGTTCGGGATAGCGGTCGAAACTTTGATGCTGCAACAAGGCTTTACTAAGATTTCGCATTGTGGAATTTAAAACCCGAATTCTGGAAAGAAACTGAACGCATGATTAATGAAAATGCCCTGACTGCCTTTCTTTCATTGGCCGAGACTGGCAGTTTCCAAAATGCGGCCCGCGCGATGGGTGTCTCCAACGCGTCTTTTTCCCGCTACGTCGGGCAAGTGGAGAACCATGCGGGGGTGGCGCTCTTTGACCGAAGTCGCAACAGCAGCACACTGACACGCGCTGGACAGGAGTTTTTGCCGATTGCTAAGGCTTTGCGCGAAGACCTGGATCGCTTTACGACTCGCGTGACCAGTTTGCGTGAAACCGGGCCGGGAACTTTGCTCATTGGCTGTGGACCTCTGACTACGAGAACTCTGATCCTGCCCGTCTTGCGATCAGTGCGGCGAGTGATGCCCGACCTGCGCTTTCGAGTTCTGGTGAGCGCCTATGCGCGCCCGCTCGACTTATTGCAGGCGGGAGAGTTCGACGTTTTCCTCGGTGATCTGACCTACACACCCGAAGCCGACGATGTCGAGATCATGGTGATGGAAAAGAAAGAAATTCAATTTGTGGCCCATCGAGATCATGAAATTCACCAACGCGGTCCTCAGACGATGGCAGGCATCTTTGATTTTCCCTTTGCCTCGCCGCATCTTCACAAACACTGGAAGGCGACTTTGACAAAGTCACTTGGTGGCGATGCCGAGGCAGTCGAAAAGGTCAATGCACAGCCGCGAATTGAGTGCGACGACTACAACTTCCTGACCGGGTTGTTGGTAGAGCCGGAGTACATCGTAGGAGGGATGCCGGACACGTTCGAGGAGTTGATCAGAGCAAAGAAAGTCAAACCAGTGCCGTTGAAACAGAGCCTTACGTGGAACATTTGCGCAGCGCGCAAGTCCCAAAACACGTCGGATGCACTTGAATTGTGCTGGAGCGAGCTTGCCAAATATCGGGCGTGATCGGTGGCGCCTAGGAAAAATGCTGCCATGGGTAAGAAGATTGCGCTACGCATCTCATTAACCTGCCTGTTGCCTCAACTCCAATCGTAGCACAATACGGTTCGCGATGAACCGACCCGGAACGTATTCCAGTTCCTCGGTCACACCTTCACCCAGCGTCTTCAGTGTTCCGCCCCAGCGAGTGCATTCCTCACCCGGTGACAGGACCTGATCCTGCCGATCCAGATGTTGGGGCAACGGTTTGCGGCTGTGTTGCCGGGAAGGTTTGCTGTCCTCGGCAGAGCGATAGAACTGGCTTGTGTCGCCGCCGCTGTCGCAATCTGCTTCTCTTCATCTGACCAAAACCGCTTCTTTCGCTTGCTCATGGAGTGCCCCATGATGTCTACTATCGATGATGGGCACTTAGACGCCCTCTATCGAACGCGTTAGGTTGCGCTTACCGGACGGACACTTTTCGCCTAGAACTTCCACTCATAGGATGCCCAGAGGGCCTGAGTTGATACGTCAGCGCCGAGGGATGATCTTGCTTCAAGGCGCAGGATTCCCCCATGTTCGAAGGGTTTCTCGAAGTTCAGCCCCGCTTCGCCGAAAGTGTCGGTACCCCCTCCGCCTGAGGCCAAAGCAAGCGTATTCCCGAATATGGACACATCCACAATTGACGGCGCATCTGCGTCCCGATGCACTGCCGCCAATGAAGCTGACAGACGCCCACCAAGCATAGAGGTTGCGTATTCACCGCCAATCCGGGTTTCATTGAATGTGATAGTCCTGTCGCCAATTGTTGCATTGGCGGAACTACCCGTCTCAGTAAATTCTTCCAGGTTTTCTTTGCCGTACATAAAGCTTGCCCTTGGGGTCAGGATCGCGCCGTTTTTCAAGGCAAACTCACGCTCTGCAGCAACGAAGGCAGTTATCATGTCGCTGGAATAGTCAGCTTCCGTCGCAACATTCCCGTTGGTGCCAGACTCGTGATTGTCCAGGTCACCGTAACCAAGACCAAAGCTCAAATCAGCAAACCCGAAATTTTGGGCCACGATCCCGCTGATAAACACACCCGAGGTGTCGAAGGACGAAGAGCCAAAGGTTCCGTCATTCTTGAAGTAGCTGGCCCCAAACCCGTATCGCAATCCTATTCCAAGATCACGGGTTACACCTGCATTGACGCTCCACATGTTTGAAGAAAGCGCAGAAGAACTGCCGCTTGCGGTTCCGTCACTTTTGCTGCCACTGACCAGGAAGTACGGCCGAAAACCTTCGATTGGGCCGCTTCCGCGAGTGCTGAGCACCACCCGGTCACGGCTGACATTGTCGAGATCGCCGTTGTCCAGCTGACGCGCAAGATTGTAAGAAAGCCCTGCTATTTCGAACGACTGGTTTGTGTTCGGTTGCAGTTCAGCGGCGTCGAACGAGGCATAGACAGGTGCCGAGCCCCCTTCATCATCAACAAACCAACCTTGAGAGGCTGAGGAAACCGACGTGGTGAACACACCGTTGGTCGTTTCATCGTCCTGGAAATGGTATACAACCCGCCCGCCGACATTGTTCAAATTTACGTCGTGATCGCTGACCCGAATGGTCCCATTGATATCTGCGGTAGTTTCGGCATTTAGCGTACCGCCGCCGTCGCCCAGAAACACCGCGTAGCTCTTGCCGGTTGAAGTGGCAGAGACGTTACCTGTCACATTGACCGTACCTTCAGCACTACCCACGAAGATGCCATAAGCTTCCGTATCCGTACCCCCGTAGGCAGCAACAGATATCGCGCCGCCATGGCTCAGAACGCCGCCTGAAGGCAATGCAGCAGTGGTAATGCCATACGCCCGGACAAAAGCGTCACCTTGCGCCGAAACCGTAACCGTTCCGCTATTCGTTACACCCGTGTCGATCTGATCAAAAGACATCCCGACGGCTGCAACGGTTGCAACGTTTTGGCCCGCTGCTGAAACCTGCAGGGTGCCGGAGTTTAATACGTCCCCGCTATCGCGAACGTTTGCGCCCTGAATGCCAGCTGCAAAGGCTGTAGAACCCTGGTCCGCGACAGCTTCGACAGAGATGTTACCGCTGTTGGACAGTTTGCCACCAACGTGAGAAAATCGCATCCTCAGGGCGGAGGCGTTCAAACCTGAGGCCGAGGCCGCAATCGCGCCCGAGTTCTCGAACACCCCGAAACCACCCGTTGGATCTTCGTTGATGTTGTCTACATTAATCCCGTTGGCAACAGCGCGTTGGAAGGGAACAGGAGCGCTCGAATCGGGCACCGTAGCGCTCGCGACGATACTGCCGGAATTTGAAAATCTGCCGTTGACGAAACCGAGGGCTATACCGCTGGCGCGCGCAGTGGTATCTCCCGACGCTCTCGCCGAGATGTCCCCCGAACCCAGAACATCGTCTAGGGCAATCCCGTCTGCACCAGAAAAATCAGCCTTCGCAAATGCCGAGATGACGCCAGAGTTGCTGAATGTGCCGCCAATATTAGTTGTGTTGATCCCGTCTACATACGCCGAGCTTGTACCGACGGCCTGAACCGTTACTGCGCCACTGTTATCAAAGGAACCGTCGACATTTCCTCGCACTTCGATCCCTTCCACAAACGCAAAGGATCCTCCGCCAGCGGCTACCGTTATGGTCCCACTGTTGGTCAGCGAACCGTCCACGGCAATTGTCAGGATACCAGTCGAGTCGGCCGAGACGGTGTCGATCGCCTGGACCGTGATTTGGCCACTGTTTTCCAGCGCACCTGCCACACGGCCCAGAACCCTGATCCCTTCGACGCTTGCGCTAGCCCCTTGCCCTTCGGCGACAGCTTTGATCGTACCCGTGTTGCTCAAAGTTCCATTTGCCGCAATGGAACTAGCGCGGATGCCTGCGGCCGAGCCGCTGGACCCCTGACCGGCAACCGTGATGCCGCCGTTGTTAGTCAGAGCTCCCTGCACGAGATCTGTCAATATCCCGGTTGCTGCTCCGTTGCGCGTACCGTTCGCCGCGATCACCAAGGGACCATCATTGGTTAGCTGGTTATGCACCTCATCAACTTGAAACCCATATGCTGTGGCCGAACCGTTGCTGGCTCTTGCATCAGCAAAAATCCCACCGCTGTTGAGCACGGTACCCGAGATGTCGCGAGCCTGTATCCCCGGGGCAGTGGCCGAGGTGACCCCCGCGGCGGCGACATCGACGGGTCCGCTGTTCGAGACACTGCCGGAAACATTGCCGAAATCCAACCCGCCGGCATTTGCAGTCGAAGATGTAGCAAGAGCCTGAATATTGACAGCGCCTGAATTGTCGAAATTCGCACCGTCGCCCACGCCCCCGAAATCGAACCCGTCTGCCACAGCGTTTCCGCCGAAACCCCGCCCGGAAACCATCCCCGAGTTGGTCAGTGTTCCACTCAGGCCGGAGACTTTGACGACGTCATAGTCTGCTCTTCCGGTGCTGCCCGCTTTCATCTCGACAGTAAGTGCGCCACTGTTTTGCAGACGCCCGGAGAGGTTGTTTACCACAACTGCGCCCCCGGTTGCCTGGTTTCCACCAGTTGCCAACACATTGATGGCGCCGGTACTGTTCAATTCCCCGATCAGGCCCTCAATTTCAGCACCGACTGCGCGGCCAATATTTGTTCCGGATGCAGATACATTAATGGGGCCAGAGCTATCGACCGTCCCGTTGATTGTTAGGAAGGACATGCCAAATCCGAGAGCCGACCCGCTAGAGCTTGAGACATCAATACCAATGCTGCCGCTGTTACTTGCAGCTCCGTTCACAACGTCGGCAGTTAGCCCAATTGCAATGGCTCTGCTGCTGTTGCTGCCCTTAAGGTTAATCGTCCCGCTGTTTGAAAGCGTGCCATCGACTTGATTGGTCAGAATTCCAAATGAGTTTCCGTTAGTCAGGGCAAAGTTCCCAATATCGATGAAACCGCTGTTTTGCACCGAACCTGTGGTGATGCCCGACACATCAATCCCGGAAATGATAGCTGAGTTGCCAAGCGCGGCACCCATCGATATCGTGCCGGAGTTCAGGACGGTGCCAGACAAATCGCCATTGATGTCGACCGCTGCGCGGGTCCTGACGTTCGCCTCGGGGGCTGTCAGTTGTCCGGCATTCGTCACAGTGCTGGAATAATCCGCCACGTTCACTTGAACCAAGGCTGCCCCCGGCAAGCGGTTGTTGCTGATCGACCCGGTACTCGTGATGGTGTGATCTTCATCCACACTGCTGATCAGCGGCGTGGTTCGTGCCCCATTGACGACCTCCCCCAATGAAGCCCCCGCTGAAACCGTCAAAACTGAGGCAGAGCAGAGGAATAGCGAGGGCGCGATGCTCGCCACTTTCCCCTTCCACTTGGATAGACGTCCCCCATGCGCAAAAGCGCGTACCCGTTGCTCGACCTGCATGTGTTCTGCCCCATCTGGCTAAAGCTCTTTGATGCGCGCGCGAGGGTTGAATTACCCAGCGTCACCCACTCAATGCGCATTCGCTTGCACGCTCGGCTTTCCGTTGGAAGGGGTATTGACGGCGAGAATGTGACCAATCAGCCCTTCTAAACACTAGGTTTAGGCCGCATACACTTTAGTTTGTCAGATCTTGAGACTTCGTTGCCTCCTGCGCTTCAAGGGCTTTGGAGCTCGCCTTGCCGCTTGCTAAAACTTAGCACCCAAGGCGCGGCCCGAAGGTGGGCTAGGAGGTCTCGAAAAACTCAGAGACAGAACCCTTAAATCGATGCGGATTTTCCACAAACATGAAGTGGCTTCCACCCTCATCTTTCGGGATGACGATCAATTTCGCACCCGAGGTTTGTGAGACTATCCATTGTTGAGATTCCAGTGGATGGGGACTACCTTCCGCAGCAACAACAAGGACCGGATTTTGTATTTGCCTGACTACGCTGCGCCAGTCATGAAGACAGTTGTCCTCGAGAAGGCTAGCAGCATACATCCGCGGGAATTTAAGATTTTCAGCAGCTACCGAAAGGAGTTTATCTTCGGGAAATTCTGACGTGAACATAGGTCGCAGAATATCCGCATGCGTGGTGCCGGAATCTGCATGGATGACACTGTCAGTAAACTGCGCAAGCGCTTCCAGCGAACTGATAATGGCTCCAGCATCTATGCGAGTCCTGGCACTCTAATTTGGTCTGGCAAGGAGTGAAGCGGGTTCATCAACAAAGATAAGTTTCCGAGGTGGGCGATCATGGCCAAACATCGACATATAAGACCAGAGAGCCGATGTTCCCAAAGAGTGACCTAAAATATCAAACTCAGTAAGCCCATATTCTTTGACAAGATCATATAGATCTTTAGCAAATCGACATATTCGGTAACCATATTCGGTCTTTTGTGATTCAACGTTCCCACGCCAATCCAGTGCGATAACTGTACGAATTTTACAGAAGGCTTCGAACTGGGCAGAGAACATTTGAGCGGATTGCGACGAGCCATGCACCACTATGAGTGGAAACCCAAGCACAATAATTTGGTCACAGAGCGCTGAACACGGCGAACACCGGTCCGCTTAGTTTTACGGCATCAGTGGGCCGAGAACCTTAATCCAACGCTCGATGCGCCCTCGTTTGAGGGCACATCAAAATCAAGGAAAGGTGGCGCTCGGAGACGACCTACAACTGCTCCCAGACTTCATTCTACGGATGCCCTAACACCTGGCATAATGCACGTGCAATGTGAAGGGAATGTACACGAGTAAGAACGAAATGGGAGATCTATGGGTCATTTCATGAAGCGCAACAAATACAGTAGCTGGATTAACCACACTTGGAATGCCCGCAACTGCGGCAGGTCATGCAACCCTCGATCATCACCATGTCGTACTGACCGCAGGATGGGCAAGCCTTGCCGCGTGGGGCGTCCATATTGACGACCTGCGCCTGAGGATCAGATTTCAGCCCCATCCCCTCGCCTTCAAGAAAACCGATATTGATCATGTGTTGCTCGATCACACCGCCAATCGCGGCCAGAATCGACGGGATGTATTTCCCTTGCACCCAGGCACCGCCGCGCGGGTCGAACACGGCCTTCAGCTCTTCGACCACAAAGGACACATCCCCACCACGCCGGAACACAGCCGAGATCATCCGGGTCAGTGCCAGCGTCCAGGCATAGTGCTCCATATTCTTCGAATTGATAAACACCTCGAAGGGGCGACGACGGCCTCCGATGACGATGTCGTTGATGGTCAGGTAAATCGCGTGCTCGCTATCGGGCCATTTCAATTTGTATGTGGACCCTTCCAATGCCTGCGGACGGTCCAGCGGCTCAGACATGTAAATCACGTCTCCGCCATCGACCTCATGGGGTGCATCCGCGCTTTCTCCTGGCACCTTGTCATCGCTTTCCGAAACGGTCAGGACCGAACCGGTGACATCATTCGGACGGTAGGTCGTGCAACCTTTGCAGCCCTGATCCCAAGCCTTCATGTAGACGTCCTTGAACGCGTCAAAGCTGATATCTTCGGGGCAGTTGATCGTCTTGGAAATCGAGCTGTCGATCCATTTCTGCGCCGCAGCCTGCATCTTGACATGATCGGACGGAGACAGAGTTTGCGCGTTGACGAAGTAGTCCGGCAACGTTTTATCACCGAACTTGTCACGCCACATCTGCACCGCGTAATCCACGACCTCTTCTTCGGTTCGCGATCCGTCTTTCTGCAAAACCTTGCGCGTATAGGCATAGGCAAAAACCGGCTCGATCCCTGACGACACATTGCCCGCGTACAAAGAGATCGTCCCGGTCGGTGCAATCGAAGTCAGAAGCGCATTGCGGATGCCATGGTCTCGGATTGCGTCGCGCACATCCTCATCCATCTGTAGCATCGTGCCGCTGGCCAGGTATTTCTCGGCGTCGAACAAGGGGAACGCCCCTTTTTCCTTCGCCAAGTCGACCGACGCCAGATACGCGGCGCGGGCGATGGCGTGCAACCAGCGTTCGGTTTGACGCGCCGCCTCGTCCGAACCATAGCGCAGACCCAGCATCAGCAACGCATCTGCCAGACCGGTTACGCCAAGACCGATACGGCGCTTGTCCTGGGCCTCGGCCTCCTGCTCCGCCAGCGGGAATTTCGAGGCATCCACCACATTGTCCATCATCCGAACAGCCTTGGCGACAAGCTTTTGCAATGCCTCCTCGTCCAGATGGGCTGCGTCCTCAAACGGGTCTGCAACCAGACGCGCCAGGTTGATCGAGCCCAATAGGCACGCGCCATAAGGCGGCAGAGGCTGCTCACCGCACGGGTTGGTGGCGGCTATGGTTTCAACGTAGCTCAGGTTGTTGGCCTGATTGATGCGGTCGATGAAGATCACGCCCGGCTCGGCAAAATCAAAGGTGGCCTGCATGATCTTGTTCCACAGATCACGTGCCTGAACGGTGTGGTAAACCTTGTCGCCAAACACCAGCTCCCACGGTCCATCGGCTTTGACGGCTTCCATGAACGGATCAGTCACCAGCACCGACATGTTGAACATGCGCAGACGGGCCGGATCGGATTTGGCAGTTATAAACTGTTCGATATCGGGATGGTCACAGCGCATGGTCGCCATCATCGCCCCACGGCGCGAGCCTGCGGACATGATCGTGCGGCACATGGCGTCCCACACGTCCATGAAGCTCAATGGGCCAGAGGCATCCGCTGCAACACCCTTCACATCGGCACCACGCGGTCGGATGGTCGAGAAATCGTACCCGATCCCGCCACCCTGCTGCATAGTCAACGCGGCCTCTTTCAGCATGTCGAAGATGCCGCCCATGCTGTCGGGTACAGTGCCCATGACAAAGCAGTTGAACAGTGTCACCTGACGCGCGGTACCTGCACCTGCCGTGATCCGCCCTGCAGGCAGGTATTTGAAGTCCTCAAGCGCCTGATAGAACTCTTCTTCCCAATGCGCAGGGTCTTTTTCGACCCGCGCAAGGTCGCGGGCGATGCGTCGCCAGCTGTCTTCCACCGTTTGATCGATGGGCGTGCCATCCGCCTGTTTGAAACGGTATTTCATGTCCCAGATCTGCTCGGCGATGGGGGCGGCAAAGCGGCTCATTGGTGATTCCCTGTTCTGAAAGAGGTATCCAGAGTACCCCAAATCACCCCAACACCACAACACCTTGATGACTGCGCGCTACAAGCTACAATATAAAGATGGGCCTTGGGACGACTCTGTGGGAAAGCTGTGGATAAGTACGTAAACCTCATAAAACTGTCCGTCGGATCGGAAAGCGTCGATACGCTGATGGCCTGGCAAGACAGCCGCATGCCGCTGTATCAGGATGGCTGCCCGCGCCATGTGACCCGCATGTGGCCCAAACGCGAGGCCGAGATTCTGAATGGCGGATCGATCTATTGGGTGATCAAAGGCGTGATCCAGTGTCGTCAGCGCATCCTGCGGCTGGATGAGGTGATCGGAGAGGACGGCATCCGCCGCTGTGCCATCGTGCTGGACCCCGAAGTACATCGCACGCAGACGGCCCTGAAACGCCCGTTCCAGGGCTGGCGTTACCTCAAACCCGAGGACACACCTGCGGACCTGCCCGAAGGGCGCGCGCAGGACGACGCTTTGCCCGATGACCTTAACCGCGCGCTTGCGGAAATCGGTGTGCTTTAACGCAGCCGATCAAGGAGTTCTGACAGAACCGCTTTCTTCGCCGCGTCATATTTCGGGACCCGACTGCGCCACAGCGTGGCCTGCGATTGCAGGATCAGACCATCTGAAAGAATCTTCAGGTGGTTGGCCCGCAGGGTTTCTCCGGTCGAGGTGATATCGGCAATCGCTTCGGCGGTCTCGTTCATCACCGTGCCTTCGGTCGCGCCCTGGCTATCGACCAGCGTGTAATCGGCCACGCCTGAATCAGTCAGGAACTCGCGCACAAGCCTGTGATACTTGGTGGCAATCCGCAGACGATGGCCATGGGTCTTACGAAACGCCGCAGCCGCCGCATCCAGATCATCAAGCGTATCGACATCAACCCAACAGGCCGGAGTTGCGATGATCAGATCAGCCTTGCCGAACCCAAGCTGCGAGATCTCTTCCAACTGCTGTTCCCAACGCGGCAGTTTCTCGTGCACCAGATCAATCCCGGTGACGCCCAGATGAATTCGCCCCGCGGCCAGTTCGCGCGGGATTTCACCGGCAGAAAGCAAAACCAGTGAGACCCCTTCGATCCCTTCGACCCTGCCAGCGTATTCCCTGTCTGATCCGCTACGGGACAAAGTAATGCCGCGTTTTTCGAACCACGAGAACGTCTTTTCCATCAACCGGCCCTTCGAGGGCACGCCCAGTTTCAGGCTCATTCTGCACCCTCCTCAATCTCCAGCATCAGATCGGGGCGCAGTACGCCCCCAACAGCCGGGATTTCGGCCCCATTGCCCAATTGCCGGGTCAGCGCGTCATAGCGCCCGCCGGTCGCGATCGGAGGCAGATCGGGTCGGCCCGCGGCATAAAAACCAAAAACGAACCCGTCGTAATATTCCATCGAGGTCCGGCCATAGGCGGCCTCGAAATCCAAACGCGCGACATCAACACCGCGCGCCTGTAACGCGGCTACGCGCGCCTCCAGCCGATCCAGCGCCGGGGTGATCTGTGGCAAGTCCACCGCGACGTCGCGCAGTTGCTCCAGAGCAAAGGGCATGGTTTCGCGCACGTTCAGCAGCGTTTCCAATCCAACAAGCTCACTGTCAGAAATCGGTGGGGTGTCGCGATCCTCGCGCAAAGCTTCGATCCGCGCCTCGATTTCCGAGGCCCGACGTTTACCGATCATCGGCGCGTCAAACACCATCGGGTCAGTGGCATTCAGCAGATCGGACCGCAACTCGGGCTCTGCCGCCCGACCCGCATACCGGTCCAGCAACACCCGGAACCGGCGCGGCCGCCAAAGGTGGCGCATCAGCGCGGCCTTGCGACGCTCGGTCGTGCGCAACCCAGCTACAGCGGCAGTCAGGATACCAATATCCCCAGTGGCTGCGCGCAGCGGCAAGCCGCGCAGTTGCAAGGCAAAGAGCGAGAAGACCTCAGCGTCGGCTCCGGCAGGATCGTTCCGGTCAAACACCTCATAGCCAACCTGGATGTATTCATTGGCCCGGTCCGGGTCGTGTTCCTGCCGCCGGAAAACCTCGCCGGAATAGGTATAGCGCGCGGGTTCAGCCCCGTCGCTCATATGCATCTGCACCACGGGCAACGTGAAGTCCGGGCGCAGCATCTGTTCGCCCCGCAACGCATCGGACGTGACATAGGCGCGGGCACGGATGTCTTCGCCATAGAGATCCAGCAACGTTTCTGCCGGTTGCAACAGGGGCGTGTCCACCACCTGAGCGCCCGCAGCCTCGAACCGGACACGCATCATTGCGGCGCGGGCCTGTATCTGTGAACGGTTGGGCATCGCTCAGTCCTGACTGTCCAGAATTTCGCGCACTTTGGCGACCAGTTCATTGCGCGGCACTTCGAACTGGCTGGGGCGTTCCTTCCATTCCTCAAGCGTGGCGCTTTCGGCAATTTTGGCACCCAGGATCAGATCCTTGATCTGAACGATGCCATTCGCCTTCTCATCGCCGCCTTCGATCACTGCGATTGGAGAATTCCGCTTGTCCGCATATTTCAGCTGATTGCCGAAGCTCTTGGGATTGCCCAGATAAACCTCGGCGCGGATGCCTGCATTACGCAGCTCCGCCACCATCGCCTGATAATCAGCCATCCGGTCGCGATCCATGACGGTGACAACAACGGGGCCGGTGGCTTGCGCACTCAGCCTGCCCTTTTCGCGCAACGCGGCCAGCAGGCGATCGACACCAATGGAAATACCAGTCGCTGGTACTTCCTGCCCGGTGAACCGCTTGACCAGATCGTCGTAACGGCCCCCGCCCGAGACCGACCCGAATTGCCGCTTGCGGCCTTTCTCGTCGAAAATCTCAAAGGTCAACTCGGCCTCGTAAACTGGTCCGGTGTAGTAACCCAGACCACGCACGACTGAAGGATCAATCTCGATCCGGTCCGAACCATAGCCGCCTGCGTCCAACAAAGCGCCGATTTGTTCCAACTCGGCGATTCCGTCGGCACCGATCTTGCTATTGCCCACGGCAGCACGAAGGTTGGCCAGCGTTCCGGCAGTATCAGCGGCCTTGGAGGTCAGGAAGGCAATCACCGGCTCGGCCTGATCGTCGCTGAGGCCCACGCCGTCAATAAACGCGCCCGAGGCATCCAGACGGCCTTTGGTCAGCAACTCACGCACACCGTCCTCGCCCACCTTATCGAACTTGTCGATGGTACGCAGAACGTTGTCTCGGGCTGCGGCGTCCTCACCCAGACCCATCGCCTCGAGCACACCATTCAGAACCTTGCGGTTGTTGACCCGCACCAGATAGTCGCCGCGTGGAATACCCACGGTCTCCAATGTGTCCGAAAGCATCGCGCAAATCTCGGCATCAGCAGCCATCGAGGCTGTACCCACCGTATCCGCATCGCATTGATAGAACTGGCGATACCGCCCCGGCCCCGGCTTTTCGTTCCGCCAGACCGGGCCCATCGCATAGCGGCGATATGGCGTCGGCAAGTCATTGCGGTGCTGCGCATAAACACGGGCCAAAGGCGCGGTCAGGTCATAGCGCAGGGCCATCCAGTCGCCGTTGCCGCCTTCGTCAAACTCCTGCCACGCAAAGACGCCTTCGTTCGGGCGATCCACGTCGGGCAGAAACTTGCCCAGTGCCTCGACCGTCTCGACCGCGCTGCTTTCCAAGGCGTCGAACCCGTAACGATGATACACACCCGCAATCGTCCGCAGCATCTCGGTGCGCTGCGTGACTTCCTCGCCGAAATAGTCACGGAACCCTTTCGGCGTGACGGCCTTGGGGCGGGGCTGTTTCTTGGGCTTGGCCATGTGGGGCGTCCTTGGGAGTGTCCTTGTTCCGCGCGCGGTCTATCCCATGGCCCGCATCGGGGCAAGGCGCGCTTTCTCTGGCCATGGCGGCACAGGGTCGCTATGACCGGCGCAAGACAGGAGTTTCCAATGCAGCATCTGGAAGAAAAGATCGCACATCTGACCCGTACCGTGGACGAGCTGAACACGGTCGTGACCAAACAACAGTCGGACATCGACCGGCTGACCCGCCGGGTGGAAATGCTGCTGCAGCGTGAAGCAGAACGTGCGCAGGAAGGATCAGGCGGCGTAGTCTTTGGTGATGAACTGCCGCCGCACTACTAAAGCCTTACAGCCCCAGCGTCGTCTTCACCGCATTGTCCACAACACCACCCAACAAGGCGTTTTCGTCACCAGCACAGCCGTCTTTCAAAGCAGCCAGAAAAGTCTCGCGCAGAGCGGCCTTATCCTCATCCGACGTGGCATGCGCCTCGATATCGACCTGACGGTTGTACAACGACAGGGCCGTCATCTTCCCGACAACGTCCAGAATGTATTCTTCGTTCCCATCGGCCTCTTCGATGACCGTGGTGCAGGTGTGATACATAAGCGGCAGTGCCTCTTGCATCATCTGTTCGGCTTCTTCGTCGGCAAACGCCAAGCCAGGGCTTGTGAGCATTCCGGCGACGACAATCACTTTCAGCGGACTAAAACGCATCTTGTTGCTCCTTCACTCACTTAGAATTCGCACCAATCAGCGCACCAGCCACAGCCCCTGCTGCAGCACCCTTGCCATCACCGATCAAGGCTCCGACACCCGCGCCAATTACAGCGCCTTTGATCGTGTTTTCTTTTTTCTTGTCGTCCGCCAGTCCGGCTGAGGCCGAAACCAGAGCCAGCGACGCGGCGGCTCCAAATGCAAATTTTCTGAACTTGAGACCTGCTATCGTCATATCAACGCCCTCCCGTGGCATGACCCAAAGACATCTCTGTCAGGTCAGCCTAACGAGGGGTTAACTGTGTGGCAACAAAGAGGTGTCAGATCTCTTCGACAGTCATCACGCCTTCCAGCGATTTGATCGCGCCCTTGATTTGCGGGTTGATCGGAAACTCGCGCCCCAGATCCATTTCAACATCCCCCGGCAGGCTTGGGTCCAACAACAACAGTTGGATTGGACCCCGCGCTGCGCCCTTGGCGGCGGTCGCGGCGTCTTCCAACACTTTGGCAACAGTTGGTAATGCCTGCGCCTCATCAACGAAAATGCGCAACCCGGTTGCCCCGGCCTCAGCCACCAGCGAATCCGCAGGTCCGACTGACCGACCCAGCAGTTTGAGCTGATCTGCCTCCATCGTCGCCTCGGCGGTCAGGACGACCTGAGCCCCCGTTTCCAGAAACTCACGGCATTTCTCTAACGTGTCCGAAAACAGCGTGACCTCATAGGCTCCGGTTGGGTCCGAGAGCTGCGCAAAAGCAAAGCGGTTGCCCTTGGCCGATTTCCGTTCCTGCCGTCCGGCGACTACTCCGGCCATTTTGGCGATCAGCGGGCCAGAGCGGGCTTTGTCCATCACCTCATCCAGCGTCAGAACCTGTTTACGCTTCAAAGCGGGCATATAGTCGTCCAGCGGGTGACCGGACAAATAGAAACCGATGGCCTTGAACTCTTCACTGAGGCGCTCGGCAGGCAGCCAATCCGGCGTCAGTGACAGGCGTGGTTCGGGCAGGTCGTCACCGGCCTCACCAAACAGAGACACTTGGTTGGAGTTTTTCTGCTCATGGATCGCCGCCGAATACTGCACCAGCCGGTCAAGGCTTTCGAACACGCGGCGGCGGTTTTTGTCGAGCTCGTCAAAGGCTCCGGCCCGCGCCAGCATTTCCAACGGGCGTTTGCCGACTTTCTTCAGATCCACTCGACGTGCAAAGTCGAACAGGTTGACGAACGATTTTTCCGCCCGCCCCTCGACCACGAGGTTCATCGCCTCGACGCCTACGTTTTTCAATGCGCCCAGCGCATAGACCAATTCACCGTTCACAACGTCGAACGTCGATAGCGAGCGGTTCACACATGGCGGCACATAGGGCAATTCCAACCCTTTGCGGACTTCTTCAAAGTAGACGGCCAGCTTGTCCGTCAGATGGATATCGCAGTTCATGACACCTGCCATAAACTCGACCGGGTGGTTCGCCTTCAGCCAACCGGTTTGATAGCTGACCACCGCATAGGCGGCCGCGTGGGACTTGTTGAAGCCGTAATTGGCGAATTTCTCGAGCAGGTCGAAAACCTCAGAGGCTTTCTTTGCATCCACGCCGTTCTCGCCCGCGCCCTTTTCAAATTTGGGACGCTCGGCATCCATGGCCTCTTTGATCTTCTTACCCATCGCGCGGCGCAACAGGTCGGCACCACCCAACGAATATCCCGCCATGACCTGCGCGATTTGCATCACCTGCTCCTGGTAAACGATGATGCCCTGAGTTTCCTCAAGGATGTGGTCAATCAAAGGATGCACGGACTCGATCTTGCGCAGCCCGTTCTTGACCTCACAATAGGTCGGGATGTTCTCCATCGGGCCCGGACGATACAGCGCCACCAAGGCCACGATGTCTTCGATACAGGTGGGCTTCATCCGCTTGAGCGCGTCCATCATGCCGCTGGATTCCACCTGGAACACAGCCACGGTCTTGGCCGCTGAGTAGAGCTTATACGTCGCCTTGTCATCCAGCGGGATGGCGTTGATCTCGTTCTCGGCCCCTTCTGCGGGTTCATAAAGCTCAGTGCCATCCGCCGCGATATGCAGATGCCGCCCGGATTTGAAAATCAAATCCATCGCGTTCTGGATCACAGTCAGGGTTTTCAAACCCAAAAAGTCGAACTTCACCAGCCCGGCTTGTTCCACCCATTTCATGTTGAACTGGGTTGCTGGCATGTCCGAGCGTGGGTCCTGATACAGTGGCACCAGCGCGTCCAACGGTCGGTCACCGATCACCACCCCCGCTGCGTGGGTCGACGCGTTGCGCAGCAATCCCTCGACCTGTTGCCCATAAGTAAGAAGACGATCCACCACCTCTTCGTTCCGCGCCTCTTCACGCAGGCGCGGTTCATCTTTCAGCGCTTTCTCAATCGAAACCGGCTTGACCCCCTCAACCGGGATCATCTTGGACAGGCGGTCCACCTGCCCATAGGGCATCTGCAACACCCGCCCGATGTCGCGCACGGCGGCCTTCGACAGCAGCGCACCAAAGGTGATGATCTGTCCCACCTTGTCACGGCCGTATTTTTGCTGAACATAGCGGATCACCTCTTCGCGGCGATCCATGCAGAAGTCGATGTCGAAGTCGGGCATCGAGACCCGCTCGGGGTTCAGGAACCGCTCGAACAGCAGCGAATAGCGCAGAGGGTCAAGGTCGGTGATCGTCAGCGCATAAGCCACCAGAGACCCCGCACCCGAGCCCCGCCCCGGCCCTACCGGAATATCGTGATCCTTGGCCCACTGGATAAAGTCGGCAACGATCAGGAAGTAACCGGGAAAGCCCATTCCTTCGATAATGCCCAGCTCAAAATCCAGACGTTCCTGATACGCTTCAGGCGTCACCGCGTGCGGGATCACTGCCAGACGTTTCTGCAGACCTTCGTTCGCAATGCGGCGTAGTTCGGCCACCTCATCATCCGCGAACTTCGGCAAGATCGGATCACGGCGATAAGCCATGAAGGCGCAGCGTTTGGCAATCTCGACAGTGTTCTCAATAGCCTCGGGCAAGTCCGCAAACAGCGTCACCATCTCTTGCTGCGATTTGAAATAATGCTGCGCAGTCAGGCGGCGGCGACCTTCCTGCTGGTCGACATAGGCACCTTCCGAGATACAGATCAGCGCATCATGCGCCTCATACATGTCCGAGGTCGGAAAATAGACGTCATTCGTAGCAACCAGCGGTAGGTTCTTGGCATAGGCCATTTCGATATGGCCGCGCTCGGTCAAGCGTTCTGCTTCTGGCTGACCGTCCTCGCCCGGATGGCGCTGAAGTTCGATATAAAGCCGATCCGGGAACATTCCCGCCAGACGATCTACCAGCATTTCGGCTGCAGCGCGTTGGCCCTGCTGCAACAACAAGCCCACCGGCCCGTCCGGACCGCCAGTCAAACAGATCAGACCTTCGGACCGATCTGCCAGCTCGTCCAAAGAAACCTGTGGCAGCTGCCCACCCTTGTCCACATACAGGCACGAACTCAGCTTCATCAGGTTTTCATACCCGACCTCGGACTGCGCCAGCAGAACCAACGGTGCGGGCGCTCTTGGTTTCTCGCCGGGCTGCGCCTGCACAAAGGTCAGATCAACCTGACAGCCCATGATCGGCTGCACGCCCGCACCGCTTGCTGTAACCGAGAACTCCAAAGCCGAGAACATCGAGTTTGTGTCCGTGACCGCAACGGCGGGCATCTCCATCTTCTCGCAAAGCGCAGGAAGCTTTTTAAGCCGCACGGCGCCTTCCAGAAGGGAGTATTCGGTGTGAACGCGGAGGTGAATGAATCGTGGATTTCTGCTCATACGGACCAAGCTATCTCAGCCAGACGCTCTGCAAAAGCAGGAACCGTAGCTTCGGAATGCACAAAAAAATCGACGCTGATTATTCGGCTTTTCCAGAAGGTGCTTCGGGATTGATCGGCTGACGTATTCAAAAAGCTCTTTATTTACAACCGCCTACCTTCTACACGAAGACAATAATCACATGCCGTGCGTTTCCAATGGTGCATCACAGAGGCAGTTTTTCTTGCCAGATAAGCCGCACTGTTTCTAACATCTTACGGCAAGCTATTCGCCCGCCGCTCTTTCTACGTCGCATCGAAGGAGGGTCTAAAGGGCGCAACAGGGTAAGGCGACGGGTTTCTCGAATGAATATCACGTTTCTTCTGAACGGAGAGACAGTGGAGCTGGCGGATGTCAATCCTACGGCGACCCTGCTGGACTGGCTGCGCGAGGATCGCGGCCTGACCGGCACCAAGGAAGGCTGCAACGAAGGCGATTGCGGGGCCTGTACCGTCATGGTCACGGATGAAGGCGGCCACAAGGCGCTGAATTCCTGCATCCTGTTCCTGCCCCAACTGCATGGCAAAGCCGTCCGCACTGTCGAAGGCGCAAGCGGGCCCAATGGCGAAGCCCATCCGGTACAGCAGGCCATGGTAGACCTGCACGGATCTCAATGTGGGTTCTGCACCCCTGGTTTTGTCATGTCGATGGTCGCCAGCCACGCCAATGGCGCGACCGATCACGACACCCAGCTTGCCGGCAATCTGTGTCGATGTACCGGCTATGCCCCGATTATCCGCGCTGCCGAGGCCGCAGCAAAACTTCCCGTGCCTGTTTGGGTCAAAGATAAGCCTGCCCCCGCAGCCGATGCACGGCGAGTACCGGGTTCGTCAGATGAACTGGCCGCTTTGTACGTTGAATACCCTGATGCGACACTTATTGCCGGGGCAACCGACGTTGGCCTTTGGGTCACCAAACAGTTGCGTGATCTGGATCCCGTGATCTTCCTCAACCGCTGCGAAGATCTGAAACAGATCGCCATCACTGAAAGCGAAGTCCGCTTCGGCGCCATGGTCGACATGAATCGCATGGGAGAGGCCCTGGCTGACCTGCACCCTTCCTACGCCGAAATGATCCGGCGCTACGCCAGCGTTCAGGTGCGACATGCAGCGACCGTCGGCGGCAACATCGCCAACGGCTCGCCTATCGGGGACAATCCTCCTGCACTGATTGCGCTGGGTGCAACCTTGCATCTGCGCAAGGGTGATGAGCGGCGCTCGATCCCCTTGGACGAGTTCTTCATTGACTACGGCAAGCAAGACCGCACACCGGGTGAATTCGTTGAAGCCGTCAGCTTCCCGCGTCAGCCCGACAGGCTGAAGGCTTACAAACTCAGCAAACGGTTCGATCAGGATATCTCGGCCGTTTGCGGGTGTTTCAATGTCACGGTTTCGGACGGCAGCGTCACACAGGCACGTATCGCTTTCGGCGGCATGGCCGGAGTTCCGAAACGGGCAACGCATGTCGAGGCCGCGCTGATCGGCAAACCCTGGACACGCGACGCCATTAAAGCCGCGCTCTCTGCCTTTGCTGACGATTACGCACCACTCACGGACATGCGCGCCTCGGCCACCTATCGTCTGGAGACGGCCAAAGCGATGCTGGAACGCTATTTCCTCGAAGACCAGGGTGAGATCACCAACGTGCTGGAGGTGTCGGCATGAGCGTAACCAAACCCCTCCCACACGATGCGGCCCCGCTGCATGTGTCCGGCTCAGCACGGTATGTGGATGACATCCCGACGCCCAAGGGCACGCTGCATCTGGTATTTGGCCTCAGCCCGATCGCAAAGGGCAAGATCACCGCGATGGACTTATCGGATGTGAAGGCCGCCGAAGGTGTCGTGATGGTGATGACGGCCGAGAATCTGCCTTTCGCCAATGACGTCTCACCCTCGATCCATGATGAGCCATTACTCTCAGACGGCACGGTTCACTATATCGGCCAGCCCGTGTTTCTGGTTGTCGCAACCAGCCATCTGGCCGCCCGCAAGGCCACCCGTCTGGGCAAGATCGACTATGCCGAAGACACACCAATCCTGACGGTCGAAGAGGCGCTTGCCGCTGACAGCCGGTTCGAGGACGGACCGCGCATGTACGCCAAAGGTGATGCGGACGCCGCCATCGCAAGCGCGGCGCACGTCATCGAAGGCACGTTTGAGCTTGGCGGACAAGAGCATTTCTATCTGGAAGGCCAGGCCGCTTTGGCGGTGCCAAATGAAGGCGCGGATATGCTGGTGCACAGCTCGACCCAGCACCCGACTGAGATACAGCACAAGGTTGCGGATGCCTTGGGCGTTCCGATGCACGCCATCCGGGTTGAAACCCGCCGTATGGGCGGCGGCTTTGGTGGCAAGGAAAGTCAAGGCAACGCATTGGCCGTTGCCTGTGCCGTTGCCGCGCGCGCCACAGGCAAAGCCTGCAAAATGCGCTATGACCGCGACGATGACATGATCATCACCGGCAAGCGCCATGCCTTCCGAATTTCCTACAAGGCCGGGTTCGATGAGAATGGCCACATTCAGGGCGTGTCTTTCCTCCACTATGCGATCTGCGGCTGGGCGCAGGACCTGTCCCTGCCCGTCGCCGACCGCGCAATGCTGCATTCGGACAATGCCTATCTGCTGCCCAATGCGCGGATCGAAAGCCACCGATTGAAAACCAACACTCAATCCGCCACCGCCTATCGCGGATTTGGCGGCCCGCAAGGCATGGTGGGTATAGAACGGGTTATGGACCACGCGGCACATGCACTTGGTCTGGACCCGGTCGAGCTGCGCCGCCGGAACTACTATGAACCGGCCCACGCAGTCGTCGAGCCTGCACCAGTCGAAAAGCCTCTGGGCCATCCCGACCCGCGTGAAGACTTGACCAGCCGGGGCGCTGTAGAGACAGGGGACGCCCCCATGCGCCCGTTGCCCGCAGGTGGCAACACGACGCCCTACGGCATGGAGATCAGCGATTTCGAACTGCACGGAATGACCGAGGCGCTACTGAAGTCCAGCGACTACGCTGCGCGCAAAGCGGCTATCGATAAATGGAACGCCGAGAACAGTGTGATCAAGAAGGGCATCGCCTTTTCTCCGGTCAAGTTTGGTATCTCCTTCACTCTGACCCACCTGAACCAGGCCGGTGCTTTGGTGCATGTGTATCAGGATGGCTCGGTCCATCTGAACCACGGCGGCACCGAAATGGGTCAGGGACTGTTTCAGAAAGTGGCGCAAGTCGCGGCCTCACGCTTCGGCATCCCGCTGGAGATGGTCAAGATTACCGCCACCGACACCGCCAAAGTACCGAACACATCGGCGACGGCAGCGTCTTCGGGCAGTGACCTGAACGGCATGGCAGTGAAAGCCGCCTGTGATACGATTCGCGACCGGATGGCAGACTATCTGGCTGAACGGCATCAGGCCAATCCTTCTGCCGTCACATTCTCCGACGGCCACGTTTCGGTGGGCGAAGAGCGCTATACCTTCGCCGAAGCTGCAGCGCTGGCCTATCAGGGCCGGATCAGCCTGTCGGCAACGGGTTTCTACAAGACACCCAAAATCGAATGGGACCGGATCGCAGGACGCGGACGTCCATTCTTCTACTTCGCCTATGGTGCGTCGATAACCGAGGTTGCCGTTGACACGCTGACCGGCGAGAACCGCATCCTGCGCACCGACATCCTGCATGATGCGGGTGCATCGCTGAACCCGGCGCTGGACATCGGACAGGTCGAAGGCGGCTATGTGCAGGGCGCAGGCTGGCTGACGACCGAGGAACTGGTCTGGGATGGCAAGGGCAACCTGCGCACGCACGCGCCCTCGACCTACAAGATCCCCGCCTGCTCCGACCGGCCCGACATTTTCAATGTCACGCTTTGGGGTGGTGCAAACCGCGAGGACACCATCTATCGCTCGAAAGCGGTCGGGGAGCCACCTTTCATGTTGGGCATCTCGTCATGGCTGGCCCTGTCCAACGCGGTGGCAGCCTGTGGCGACATGTACCCTGCACTCAACGCACCTGCCACCGCTGAAGAAGTCTGGCGCGGTGTCCAAAGGATGAAGGGAGGCATCTGATGGGATTTGATCTGGAGGCTTTGAGGGAGGCAGTCAAAACCCACGGACAAGTGGTCCGCGTGGTCATTGCCGGGATCAAAGGATCATCCCCGCGCGAAGTCGGCGCGGCCATGCTTGTCTGGAAGGACGGGCAAAGCGGCACCATAGGTGGCGGTACGCTGGAATTTCAGGCGGCCGAGGCGGCGCGGGCACAAACCCAAGCTTCGCGCCTGACCCACCACGCGCTTGGACCCGAGATGGGACAATGTTGCGGTGGCGCGGTTTCGTTGCTCAGCGAGGTCTATGACCGCGCGGCGCTGGAAACGCTGGATGAAACACTCATCGTGCGTGCCACATCTGGCGGGGAGATGCCGTTATCGGTCAAACGATTGCTGGCAACCGCGCGTGGCCAGGGGATCACTCCTGAACCCCAGATAGTCGACGGCTGGATGATCGAGCCGGTGCACAAACCAACCCGACACCTCTGGATCTGGGGTGCCGGTCATGTCGGACGGGCTCTGGTGGATGTTCTGTCACCGCTGCCCGACCTTGCAATCACCTGGATCGACACCGGTCCGGATCGGTTTCCGACCACCACTCCCAAGGGTGTAACCGTGGTTCCGGCAGTAAAACCGGCCGAGCTGGTCCGACACGCACCGACCGATGCCGAGCACCTTGTGCTGACATATTCACACAATTTGGACCTGGAACTGTGCAACAGGCTGCTTTTGCATGATTTCCGCTTTGCGGGACTGATCGGCTCGGCTACGAAATGGGCGCGATTCCGGTCGCGGCTGGCGGCGCTTGGGCATTCGCCCGAGCGGATCAGCCGGATAACCTGTCCGATTGGCGATCCGAACCTGGGCAAACACCCGCAGATGATCGCCGTTGGCGTTGCCGCGCAACTGTTGCGCCCGGCCTGGCAGAACGAGTTGAAGAAGGACCTGAGCGCGTGACCACTCCACTATTGAGCCTGCAAGGGCTAACCAAAGCCTATCCCGGCGTCGTGGCCAATGATCAGGTGTCTTTCGACATCGGCGAGGGCGAAGTTCACGCCCTGCTGGGGGAAAACGGCGCCGGAAAATCGACACTGGTCAAAATGATCTATGGATTGGTGAAGCCTGACAGCGGCACCATGCTGTTGCGCGGCCAGCCTTTCGCGCCCCCTGAACCTCGATCTGCACGGGCTGACGGTATTGCAATGGTGTTTCAGCACTTTTCGCTCTTCGACGCGCTGAATGTGGCCGAGAACATCGCGTTGGGGATGGAGAATCCACCGCCAATGGGCGATCTGGCCTCACGTATCCGCGAAGTGTCCGAGGCATATGGCCTGCCACTGGACCCGTTCCGCACTGTTGGGGATCTGTCCGCAGGAGAGCGTCAGCGGGTCGAGATCATCCGCTGTCTGTTGCAAGACCCCAAGCTGCTCATCATGGACGAGCCGACGAGCGTGCTGACTCCACAAGAAGTCGACATCCTGTTTGAGACGCTGAACAAGCTGCGCTCCGAAGGCACATCGATCCTCTATATTTCGCACAAGCTTGAAGAAATCCGGACGCTGTGTGATCACGCGACGATCCTGAGACTGGGTAAGAATGTGGGCGAATGCGTGCCCGCCGAGACATCCGCGCGGGACATGGCCGAGATGATGGTGGGCTCGACCCTGCAGACGCCTGAACGCTCGGGGCGTGACTTTGGTGAGGTTGCTCTGGATGTCACTGGGCTATCAGTGCCGTCGCCGTCGGAATTCGGCACGGCGCTGAAGAACATCCACATGACCGTCCGCAAGGGCGAAGTTCTGGGCATTGGTGGCGTTGCCGGGAACGGACAGGATGAATTGCTGGGTGTGCTGTCGGGTGAAATCCTGACCGCTGCGGATGCGATCAAGTTCAACGGTCTACGGATCGGCAAACTCGGCCCCACCGCGCGGCGCAAGCTGGGTGTGCTGACAGCCCCCGAAGAACGGCTGGGCCATGCAGCAGCCCCGGATATGAGCCTGACGGAAAACGCCTTGCTGACCGGATCGGTGCGGGAACGGCTGGAGAGTAATGGTTTCCTGAAATGGGCCGAGACCAAAAGCTTTGCCGAGAAGATTATCAGCGCTTTTGACGTTCGCACGCCGGGTCCTGAGAATGCCGCGCGGTCTTTGTCCGGAGGGAACTTGCAGAAATTCGTGATTGGTCGCGAAGTGTTGCAAAACCCCGACGTTCTTGTGGTGAACCAGCCCACCTGGGGCGTGGATGCAGCGGCGGCGGCAGCGATCCGGCAGGCCATTCTGGATCTGGCCGCTAAGGGAACTGCGGTAGTCTGCATCAGCCAGGATCTGGATGAATTGATGGAAATTTCGGACAGCTTTGCGGCTTTGAATGAAGGACGGCTAAGTGCACCGCGCCCAACGACAGGTCTGACTGTGGACGAGATCGGCCTGATGATGGGTGGTGCCCATGGCATGGAGGTGGCGCATGTGTGATCCGTGGCGTCGCCTTCGGCGAGAGTTTTTAAGAAAAGATGAAGAATGTGGGGGGCTGAGCAGATGATTGTATTGGAGAAGCGGCCACAGCCGTCCAAGGCGTGGTCTTATGCGACCCCTCTGGTGGCGGTGCTGGCGACAATGGTGTTTGGAGGGGTGCTGTTTACCATTCTGGGCAAGAACCCGATTGAAGCCATTGGCACTATTTTCTGGGAACCGCTGTTTGGCGAGTTTGCCTTCTACTACCGTCCACAATTGTTGGTCAAAGGCGCACCTTTGGTTCTGATTGCCATCGGTCTGTCGCTGGGCTTTCGGGCCGGTATCTGGAATATCGGTGCCGAAGGGCAATACATCATGGGTGCCATCTTTGGCGCTGGTGCTGGTCTGGCCTTCTATCCTTTGGATGCGTATTACATCTTCCCGATCATGGTGATTTCGGGCGCGTTCGGCGGCTGGCTCTGGGCGATGATCCCGGCCTTTCTGAAAGTACGTTTTGGCACGAATGAAATCCTGGTGTCGCTAATGCTGGTCTATGTGGCCGAGCAGATGCTGGCCTCGGTCTCGCTGGGACTTTTGAAGAACCCAGAGGGCTTTGGCTTTCCCGGATCGCGCAACCTGCAGCAATATGACAGCGCGCATAACGCCGAGCTGATCGCCGGGTCCGGCATGCATTGGGGTGTGGTGACAGCACTGATCGCCGTGATCTTTGCGTATGTGCTGCTGAACCGGCACATGCTGGGCTTTCACATCCGTCTGACGGGTGAGGCGCCACGTGCTGCGAAGTTCGCGGGTGTGAATCCGGCGCGGCTAATCCTGTTCTGTCTGGGTTTGTCCGGGGCACTGGCCGGGCTGGCGGGGATGTTCGAGGTCTCCGGGCCTTCGGGCGTAGTCAGCATCGATTTTAACGTTGGCTATGGCTTTACCGCGATCATCGTCGCTTTTCTGGGCCGCCTGCATCCGGTGGGTATCCTGCTGGCCGGCGGCCTGATGGCGCTGACCTATATTGGCGGCGAAATCGCGCAGTCGAAGCTGGGCTTGCCGGCCGCAGCGATCCAAGTTTTCCAGGGGATGCTTCTGTTTTTCCTGCTGGCTTTCGATCTTCTGACCAACTACCGCATCCGTGCGGCTCGTAGCGAGGTAGCGTAATGGACCTTGGTGAAATCAATCCCGTCCTTCTGGTTGCCTCGCTGATGGTGGCCGCAACCCCCCTGCTGCTGGCCGCGATCGGAGAGCTGGTCGTCGAGAAAGCAGGCGTTCTGAACCTTGGTGTCGAGGGTATGATGATCGTGGGCGCAATCAGTGGCTTTGCCATCTCGGTCGAGACCGGATCGCCCTGGCTAGGCTTTGTTGCGGCGGCAATTGGTGGTGCAGTGCTGTCGCTGCTGTTTGTACTGCTGACACAGGTGGCATTGGCCAATCAGGTGGCAAGCGGCCTTGCACTGACGCTGTTCGGTCTGGGGTTCAGCGCTTTGATGGGGCAAAGCTATGTGGGCGTCAAACCCCCGAGTATGGGTGATATCCACATTCCGGTACTCAGCGACATTCCCGTCATCGGGCCGATCCTGTTCCAGCATGACCCGATCCTCTATGTTGGCATCGCTTTGACCGCAGCGGTTTGGGCCACGCTCAAATATACCCGTGTCGGTCTGATCCTGCGCGCGGTTGGTGAAAACCACGATGCCGCGCACGCGCTTGGTTATAAGGTCATCAAGATCCGCGTCATGGCGATCCTGTTTGGCGGGGCCTGCGCGGGTTTAGGCGGCGCCTATATCAGCCTGATCCGCGTGCCACAGTGGACCGAGGGTATGACCGCGGGTGTGGGCTGGATTGCTCTGGCGCTGGTGGTATTTGCCAGCTGGAAACCATGGCGTGCCTTGTTGGGTGCTTACTTGTTTGGCGGTATCACCGTGTTGCAGCTTAATTTGCAGGCAGCAGGCGTTGCCATCCCCGTCGAGTATCTGGCAATGTCGCCTTATATCATCACGATCCTTGTGCTTGTGATCCTTTCGGCCGACAAGAGCAGCGCACCTGCCGCATTGGGCCGGATCTTCCATGCCTCACACTAGGGGCCAACTGAACCAACTTGGGGAGTAACTACATGAAATTCAAATCACTTCTGACAATGGCTGCAATCGCGCTGGGTCTGGCGACTGGTGCCGTTGCGCAAGACAAAACCAAAGTCGGTTTCGTCTATGTCGGCCCCGTGGGTGACGGTGGCTGGACCTATGAACACAACAAGGGCCGTCTGGCCGTCGAGGATCACTTTGGCGACAAGGTTGAAACCGTCTTTGTTGAATCGGTTCCCGAAGGTCCCGATGCCGAGCGTGTTATGACCCAGATGGCGCTGGAAGGTGCCGATCTGATCTTTACCACTTCGTTCGGCTACATGGATCCGACCATCAACGTGGCCCAGAAGTTCCCGAACGTGAAGTTCGAGCACGCGACCGGCTATAAGACCGCCGACAACGTCTCGGTCTATTCGGCCCGTTTCTATGAAGGTCGCGCTGTTCAGGGCCACATCGCGGGTAACATGACCAAATCCAACATCATCGGATATATCGGTTCATACCCGATCCCCGAAGTGATCCGTGGCATCAACTCGGCCTATATCCACGCCAAGAAGGTGAACCCGGATGTCGAGTTCAAGATCGTCTGGGCATACACGTGGTTTGATCCGGCAAAAGAGGCTGACGCCGCCACTGTTCTGATTGAACAGGGCGCGGACGTTATCCTGCAACACACCGACTCGACTGCCCCGCAGGCAGCTGCGCAAGAGGCGGGTAACGTTGTCACCTTTGGTCAGGCCTCGGACATGAGCGAATATGCTCCGTTCCCGCGCGTCTCGTCGATCATCGATGATTGGGCCCCCTACTACATTGCGCGGACCCAAGCTGTCATGGATGGCACATGGGAAAGCGCCAACACATGGGACGGCATCCGGGAAGGCATGGTTGCAATCGGCGAGATCACGGAAGCCGTTCCTGCCGATGTCAAGGAAGAGGCCTTGGCACTGAAAGCCGCCATGGCTGCGGGTGAGTACCACCCCTTCACCGGCCCGCTGAAAAAGCAGGACGGTAGCGACTGGTTGGCTGAAGGCGAAACTGCTGACGACGGCACGCTGGCAGGCATGAACTTCTATGTCGAAGGTTTGGAAGGCGACATCCCGCAGTAAGCTGCGTGTATAACTTAAAGAAAAGGCCCGCCAAACGCGGGCCTTTTTTCATCGCAGAGCCCAGCCCGGCACACAGTGCTCAGGTGTTCAGCTCTGCGACCTGATGCAGGGTCAAGCCATCAATCGCGCGAGGCGGCGCAGCGTTTGTCACCATGGTGTCGATCCTGTCGAAACCGGCAACCTGAAACTTCGGCGATGTTTTCCATTTCTCCGCATCGGCCACCAGCAGCGACTGTCGGGATTGCTGCAGGATCATACGGCTGACATCCGCGTCAATGGGTTTGAAATCCAGCAACCCGTATTCGGTAGACAAGCCGCCTGCACCGATAACACCAAAGTCGGCACGGAACCTTTGATAATCCAACAGAGTTTGCCCGCCAACGACGTCACGATCTTCGGGCCGCAAGACCCCGGCGGTAAAGTGAACCTCGGCTGAGACCGAACCGCAAAAAATGGTCGCAACCTCAAGATTGTTAGTGACAACAGTCAGGTCGGAATGCTCCAGCAAGGCCTCGGCCACGTGTTGCACAGTGGTTCCGATGCCCAGCATGACTGTTGCGCCCTGCGGAATCATTTGGGCGGCGGCCTGACCAATGGCGCGCTTTGCCCCCTCGTTCATCACACGACGCGACCTGAAATTCAGATTGACAGGATTGCTCGGCGCCACAACCCCGCCATGAACACGGCGCGCAAGGCCCTCGTCGCACAGCGCGTTGATGTCCCGTCGGATGGTCTGTGTGGCCACGTTAAAATGTTGGGACAGGTCCGTAATTGATTGCAGACCCGACTGGCGGATGAGATCCAGGATCGTCCGTTGCCTGTCGTTCAAGTCCAAAAATCCAGATCCCTCTCAAATGCTCGGCGCAATCCAGTCCGGAAACACCCCACTCTCATCGATGTATTTCTGCACGGATTGCCCAGCAAACAAACCATGGTTGGTGATCAAAACCGAACCCCAGCCGCGCGATTGGCCCCCCAGAATATCTGTATGCAATGTATCACCCACCATGACAATGCGACGAGGATCAACCGCACCTGTGCGACGTTCGATCTCTTCGTAGACCGAAGCAAAAGGCTTACCGTGAAACGTTGGCGTTATCCCGAGACGGGACTGCACATCATGCGCATAGAATCCGGGCTCTCGCGTTAGACCGGTTTCGCGGGGCGCAACCAGATCAGGGTTTGCCACGACAACCGGTCGGGGATTTCGGGCCAGACTGTCCAGCAAAAGCGCCTGCCGCCCACTGTTCCAATCCATTGTGCTTAGGAAAAGGAAGCCGCCCGCCTGATCGTAAACCTCGATATCGTCCAGCAGGTGCAACGTGGGAACTTCTACCTCATCCTGGGTCCAGTTGGCAGGGGCCGCTGTACCCCATCGTTGCCCGATGGCCAGTTGCGGCATGTGATTCTCGCACACCATCCTGCTGGACACGATCTCACTCAGCGAAAAGTCGAAACCCAGACCCCGGAACACACCCTGCGCTTGGGCGGCGGCATAGCTGGCTGCGTTGGTCAGAACAAATATCGTTTTACTGGCCGCACGCAGATTTTTGATCCGTTCCGCCGCCGCCGGGATCGGAAGCTTTCCGGTATTGAGCACGCCATAAGCGTCAAAGACAAAAACGTCAGCCTGATCCGTGATCGCTCCCAGATCGGGGATGTGGTGCATCCCGCCTGATCGGCTTGGCGTATCTGGCAGCCGGTCCCGAATGTCTTCATACCATTGGAAAGCCATACCCGGCGTGATCGCGCACGAGATATCGTCCCAAATGGGACCTGTCGGTTCAGGTCGCGGGGTGATCGCCTGAGAGATCGAATCTGAGCTCATGTATTCAAACGCTGGCCGCTGGCTGTGTCGAAAAAATGCAGGTCCGACAAAGCCGCGCCCAGTTGCAACTCGCTTCCGGGTTCGGGCATGTGCACCCCCTGAAGACGTACACCGAGCGGTGAGGCTGTGCCGTTGATAGAGACCTCGCCATGCACGATCGTGTCGGCGCCCAATTGCTCGACAAAGCCTGTTTTCAGCTTCACATGCATCGCATGATCTTGTCCCCGATGAAGATGCTCGGGACGGACACCCACGCTCACCGAGGTACCTGCCGGTGCATGTATCGGCGCGTCTGCGGCAATCATCTGCTCTCCGATCTGCAACGAATGCCCATCAGATCCGACAGTCGCGTCGATAAAGTTCATCGCCGGGGTGCCGATGAATTCCGCAACAAAGCGTGTTGCGGGGCGCAGATATAGATCCATCGGCGTGCCGATCTGTTCGATCTTTCCCTCGCTCATGATCACGATACGATCAGCCAGCGACATCGCTTCGACCTGATCGTGGGTCACATAGATGAAGGTACCGTTCAGGCGCGCATGAAGCGCCTTCAGCTCGGCCCGCAATTGGGTGCGCAGCTTGGCGTCGAGGTTTGAAAGCGGCTCGTCAAACAAGAACACTTTCGGTTTGCGTACGATGGCGCGACCCATGGCGACCCGCTGGCGTTGACCACCCGAAAGCTGACGCGGTTTGCGGTCCAGGTAATCCGATAGCCGCAACGTGCGCGACGCCTCGGCAATACGCTCGGCGATCTCGTCCTTGGGCAGTCCTTCGTTTTTTAGACCATATTCCATATTCGCACGCACAGTCATATGCGGGTAAAGGGCATAGTTCTGGAATACCATGGCAATGTCCCGGTCTCCGGGTTCCAGATCGTTCACCCGACGCCCGTCAATATCCAGATCACCTGTCGTGATGGTTTCCAGACCCGCAATCATCCGCAGAATCGTAGATTTTCCACAGCCCGATGGGCCCACCAACACGATGAACTCACCATCCTGAATCTTAATATTGACGTCGCGTACAGCCGACACGCAGCCGGGATAGGTTTTGCCCAGTGACCTGATGCTCAGATTGGCCATATTATTTCTCGCTTTCCACAAGCCCTTTGACAAAGAGCTTTTGCATTGCAATCACAACCAGAACCGGCGGGATCATCGCCAGAACGGCCGTACCCATGATAAAATGCCAGACAGGAAGACTTTCACCCGAATTCACCATGCGTTGAATACCCATAACGATGGTGTATAGCCCCTCGTCCGTGGTTACCAAAAGCGGCCACAGGTATTGGTTCCAGCCGAAGATGAAAAGGATGATGAACAGCGCCGCTATGTTCGTACGGCTCAGCGGCAGCAAAATGTCCCAGAAGAAGCGCAGTGGTCCGGCGCGGTCGATCCGCGCGGCCTCGACCAACTCATCGGGGATGGTCAGAAAGAACTGACGGAACAGAAGCGTCGCGGTCGCAGATGCAATCAGCGGCACGATCAACCCCGCGTAGCTGTTGAGCAGCCCCATTTTGGTGACGACGTCAAAGGTTGGTAGAATGCGCACCTCGACCGGCAGCATGAGGGTGATGAAGATCATCCAGAAGAACACCATGCGGAACGGGAACTTGAAATAGACCACCGCATAGGCCGAGATGATCGAAATGGCGATTTTGCCAAACGTGATCCCCAGCGCCATGATCGCACTGTTCAGCATCATGCGGCCCAGCGGCACACCACCCGCTTCGGGCAGGCCCTGGCTGATCAGCAGGGAATAATTCTGCCAACCCTGATCGCCAAACCACATCGGGATCGGGGATGAGGAAAGTGCATCGGCGCTATGTGTTGATGCCACCAGCGCCATCCAGACCGGAAAGCATAGAAAAAGCACTCCGATTATCAGCGCAGCATGGGTCAGAACGGTCAGGAAGGGGCGATTTTCGACCATCAGTAGTTCACCTTGCGCTCGATATAGCGGAATTGGATGAAGGTCATGCCGACCACCAGCGCCATCAGAACAACTGACTGCGCGGCTGAGCTGCCATAGTCCTGACCAACGAAGCCGGTGGAATAGACACGATAAACCAGAATCGAAGTCGCATCGACCGGGCCGCCTTCGGTTGTGGCGTGGATCAGTGCAAAAGTGTCAAAGAAGGCATAGACCAGATTGATCACCAGCAGAAAGAATGTGGTGGGCGTCAGCAGCGGGAACACGATGGTCCAGAATCGCCGCGCCGGGCTGGCGCGATCAATGGCAGCTGCTTCGATCAAGGATTTCGGGATGCTTTGCAGACCGGCCAGAAAGAACAGGAAGTTATAGCTGATCTGCTTCCACGCCGCCGCGACAATCACCAGCAACAACGCCTGGTCGCCATTTACGTAATGATTCCAGTTCACTCCCAGCGCCTTGAGCCAATAAGCGACAATGCCAAGGCTTGGGTTCATCAGGAAATACCAGATTACGCCAGCCAAAGCCGGTGCAACTGCATAGGGCCAGATTAACAGGGTACGATACGCGGTCGCGGCCCGGATCACTCGGTTGGCGGCTACCGCCAGACCCAACGAGATGCTCATGGCCAGCGCAGCGACCGAAACGCTGAAAATCAGCGTGGTTCGGAAAGATCTGAGATAACCGGGATCGGCGAACAGCTCTGCATAATTCTGCATTCCAACCCAGTTGCGGGAAAACCCAAACGCGTCTTCAACATAAAACGAGCTTTCCAGCGCCTGATAGGAAGGCCAGAAAAAGAAAATCAGCGTGATGGCGATCTGCGGTGCAACCAACAAATACGGCAGCAGCTTGGATCGGTAGACGACGCGTTTCTGCATGTCAGATCTCGGCAGTCAGTGGGATCGAAAACGCGGCCCCCTACAATCAGAGGGAACCGCGCCATGAGGGGGTATCTTAGCTGTTCGCGCCCTGGAACTTACGCAGCAGCGTGTTACCGCGCTTTACAGCGTCATCCATTGCGGTCTTGGCATCTTTTTCACCCGACCAGACAGCTTCAAGCTCTTCGTTGATCACATCGCGGATCTGAACGAAGTTGCCAAAGCGCAGACCTTTCGAAGCCGGTGTCGGCGCGTTCAGGCTCAGCTGTTTGATGGCGGTGTCGGTGCCCGGATCGGTTTCATAGAAACCCTGTTCCTTCGACAGCTCATACGCCGCCGTGGTGATTGGAACATACCCGGTGGTCTGGTGCCAGTAGGCCTGCTGTTCGGGCGCTGAAACGAACTGGAAGAATTCAGCCGCGCAGGTGTATTCGGGTTGCTCGTGGCCGTTCAGAACCCACAGGGTCGCACCGCCGATGATCGAGTTCTGCGGCTCGTCTGCCAGAGAGGAATCCAGCGGCAGCATGGCCTGACCGAATTCGAAGTCCTTGATGTCGCTCTTAAAACCACCGTAATAGGCCGAAGAATTGATCCACAGCGCAGTCTCACCGTTCACGAATTGCCCACGGCTGTCTCCACGGCGACCGCCATAGACGAATAGACCTTCTTCGCCCATGTCTGCGATGCGCTGGATGTGATTTACAACGGCATCGTTGTTGAAGGTGAATTCGGTCGACAGGCTGGCGAAGCCGTTTTGCTCGGTGCCCATGGCAACATTGTGCCAGGCCGAGAAATTCTCGATGTTCGACCAGGATTGCCAGCCGAACGAAAACGGCTTTTCGACACCATTGGCCTTCAGTGCGCGCGCAACTTCTTCAACTTCGTCCCAGGTGGTCGGAACGGCAACACCTGCCGCATCCAAAGCGGTCTTGTTGTACCACAAAACCGGGGTCGATGAGTTGAAGGGCAGTGACAGAAGGTTGCCGTCGGTATCAGTGTAATACGAAATCACGGCGGGCAGGTATTTCGACTGATCGAAGTCGATACCCGCGTCTTTCATCAGTTTGTGGACAGGGTAGATTGCGCCTTTGTCGCCTGCAGCCATCATGGTGGCGGTGCCGACTTCGAACACCTGAACGATATGAGGCTGTTCGCCCGCGCGGAAGGCGGCAATCGCGGCGGTCATGTTCTCGGTGTAGTTGCCTTTGTAGGTCGAGTTGATCACGCAGCTGTCCGACTGAGCATTGAAGTCAGCAGCAAACTTGTCGGTGATTTCGCCCAACTGGCCACCCATGGCGTGCCAGAATTTAACTTCAGCCTTGTCGGCTGCAAAGGCGGCGGGGGCAGCGAAAACCGCAGCGGTCGCGGCAGCGTATTTCGTCGATGTTTTCATTGGATCCTCCAGGCTGGGTCACAAAGCGATATTGGGCAAGTCGTGTCATGTTCGACGCCTGTCCGCCGCCTACTGCGATTCTGTAACGTTCATATGAAATTTCTCTGTGTTCATATGAACTAAGATGCTGAATTAGCATTGGAGTTAGAGGTCAAATTGGATGGGTTTATTTCAAATGAACGCGTTGTTTCCTTTTCAAATACAGACGTCGGCCAGCACAGCTTGCTGAGCGCAACTGCATTGTTTCAAAAGCATTGGTTTTGAATGTGTGCTGGGCCAGCGACACTGAAACGGCAGGAAAAGCTTGATCCTCCCCGCAGGTTCGGGGCACATAACTGACGTTTCAAAGAAAGGTCTTCCGGTTCAAGATCAACTCTGCACTGTTTTGCAACCGGTTGCGGTAATTAGCCGATGGTGCATAATGAACTGACAATGAAAATCACCTCGACATCCCTTTCCTTTTGCCCTTGGAGTCACCGCCCGTGAGCGTGACCTTAAAAGACGTCGCTGCCCTTGCAGGTGTATCGCGATCTGCTGTTTCGCGCACCTTCACCGAAGGCGCCTCGGTCTCGGCAAAAACACGCAGCAAGGTCGAAAAAGCGGCACGCGAACTGGGCTACAGCCCGAATGCTCTGGCCTCGTCCCTAACGACCGGACGCACCAAACTGATCGGGTTGATTTCGAACAATTTTCACAACCCCATTTTCCTTGAGGTTTTCGATCAGTTCACCCGTGCCCTTCAGGAACGCGGCCTGCGCCCGTTGATCGTGAACCTGACGGATGAGACCGAACCCGCCAATTCGGTCCGAATGCTGCGGCAGTACTCGGTGGATGCGGCCATCGTGGCGTCGTCGACGCTGCCACCCAGCTTTGCCAAGGCGTTTCATGATGCTGGCGTGCCCGTGGTGCATACGTTTGGACGGTCGGCCACTTCGCCCGAAGTGCATGTCGTTGGAATCGACAACGCGGAATGCGGACGTATGGCCGCCCGCGAACTTTTGGCACGCAAATATACCCGCATCGGCTATCTGGGCGGACCTCAGGATGCGACCTCGGCCCTGGACCGGCATCGCGGCTTCATGGAGGAATTGTCCGGCCACCCTGAGATCGACGTGAGCCATTGTTTTGCCGGGGCCTACTCTTTCGAGGCTGGGCGGGCAGAAATGCTGCGCCTTCTCTCCGAAACTCCGGCCGAAGCTTACTTCTGCGGCGACGACATCCTGTCTATCGGCGCGCTATCGGCGCTGAAAGATCATGGGTTGAAGCCGGGTCAAGACATTGGAATCATCGGTCTGAACGACATGGAAATGTCGCGATGGGAAAACATCGACCTGACGACGATTCACCAGCCGATCAAGCAGATCATCACCTCATCCGTCGATCTGATTGTCGAGATGTTGAAAGAGCCTCAGCGCTATCCCGAGGCCCGTATATTCCCCTGCCGCGTAATTGAGCGGGGCACATTGCGGCCCCGCCCCTGATTAGCGAAACATCGGCGGACGGGCGTCCTTCCAAGCCCCACCTGCTTTGCCCGAAGCAACGGCTGCATAGACCGCAGCGATGGATCTCACTCCATCCGCTGCCCCGGGCAGCCCGTCCCGGACTTCACCGCGAATTGCATCTGCCAGATCGCAATAGATATTGGCCACCGCCAGAGGGAATCCCTCGGGGTGCGCGATGGCGACCCGAGACAGACGCTGAACTTCGTCATGCAGATCGCCCTCGCCCTTTTCGATGATTTGGGTGCGCCCACCCACAGGCGTGTAAATCAACTGGTTGGGTTGCTCGGATGCCCAGCGCAGCCCGCCGGTTTCGCCAAAGACCTGAATATCAAAGCCATGTTGCCGTCCGATCGCCACCGATGATGTCCAAAGGCGTCCAACCGTGCCGCCTTCCATACGGAAGTTGATCATTGCATCGTCTTCCAACTCACGGCTGGAGATAGTCGAGGCCATATCGGCGGCAAGGGTCTTCACCTCGTCATCGCAGATAAAGCTAGCCATATGCAGCGCGTGGATACCGCAATCGGCAAACTGCCCAGAGATCCCTGCCATAGCTGGGTCATAGCGCCAGCGGACACGCGGGTTGTCTGCGTCGGTGGCGTCGCCATGATGACCATGGCTGAAGTTCGTCACAACCAACCGCACCTTGCCGATATCGCCTGCACGCACCATCGCACGGGCCTGACGCACCATCGGGTAGGCAGAATAGCAGTAGTTCACCGCGCAGATCTTGCCCGAAGCTTCGGCCACGCGGACGATCTCTTCGCCTTCTTCCACCGTCATGGTCATCGGCTTTTCGCACAAAACGTTGAAGCCAGCTTCCAAATAGGCCTTAGCAATCTCGAAATGGGTCGAGTTGGGCGTCGCAATAGTCACCAGATCAATCCGGTCATCCCGGTCTTTCTCGCCCGCCAGCATCTGTTGCCAGTCACCATAGGCGCGGTCAGCAGCAACACCCAGTCGCTGCGCGTATTCCCTGCCTGCTTCGGGCCGGTGATCCAGCGCGCCAGCGGCAAATTCAAACAGGCCGTCAGCCTGAGCGCCCAAACGGTGGGCAGGCCCAATCTGGCTGCCTTCACCACCCCCGATCATGCCCCATCTCAACTTAGCCATGGTCATCGTCTCTCTTTAGAATTTCATAGGTTCAGCGATCAGAAATCGCTGATGTCTTTCCATCGCCGCTGATCTGACGATGCCAGGGCAGCGGCCAGCACACGGTTCACTTCATGCCCATCGCGAAAGGTGGGCCAGGCCGCTTCTCCGGTTTGAATGGCCTGCAGGAAATCCTTGGCCTCGATGATAATCTGATCCTGATATCCGGTTCCGTGACCCGCGCCCTGACAGAAGGGTTCATAATCCGGGTGCGCGGGGCCTGTCAGAATCTTTGTAAACCCGCGCGAAGCTTCGGGCCCTTCCCGCTTATACAGCCACAGCGCGTTCTGGTCTTCCTGATCAAACCGGATCGCGCCTTTTGTGCCTGATATTTCATAAGCGTAACCCATTTTCCGACCCGTCGCGACCCGGCTGAAATACAGGTTACCCATAACCCCGTTTTTGAACCGGCACATCATCTGGGCATGGTCGTCATTTGTAACCTCGCCACCCGGGCGGGTTTTGTGCACCGTCTCCACATCGGCCATCACCTGCGCAATCGGGCCAACAAGTGCCATCGCGCCGTTGACCATATGCGGCGCCAAATCTCCAATTGTGCCATTGGCCATTCCTGTCGTGCGCCACGTGGCTGGGGCCTGCGGATCGGCATAAAAATCCTCGGTATGCTCACCCCTGAACCACGTGATGTCACCGATCTCACCATCGGTGATCAACTGGCGGGCGTACTGGCTGGCGGGTGTGCGAATATAGTTGAACCCCACCATGTTCACGGCACCCGCGGCTTCGGCTGCCGCAACCATCGCCCTGCTGTCTTCAAGCGATGCTCCTAGTGGTTTTTCACACAACACGGGCTTGCCCAGATCAAAAGCCGTTTCGGCGATCTGACGATGCGTGGATTGAGGCGAAGCAATTACAATGGCTTCGACCTTGGGGTCTTCAACCAGCGCGCGCCAATCGTCAGTCGCGCGCGCAAAGCCATAGGCTGTCCGGTAACGTTCAGCGCTTTCGGGGCTGGATGCACAAATGACCTCAAGCCGGGGCCTCAACGCGGTGTTGAACACCGCACCAACTGCCGACATGGCAACTGAATGGGCCTTGCCCATATAGCCGCCACCCACAATTCCAATTCCGATTTCAGGCATCTGCAACGGCTCCGAACATATCATTTGCAACCGGTTGCAAAATCAGTATCGTGTGAATCGATTCAACGCAAGGTCCAAACTTTGCCGACCCCACTGTGCCGGAGGACATGACTTGAGCGCTTTGATAGACGGTATCAAAGGAAACCGCTTTGCCGTTTTCGGGCGAGCAGGCATGGACCTGTATGCAGACCCCATCGGTGTCAAAAGCGAGGATGCCGACACGTTCCATGCCGATCTGGGTGGTTCATCCGCAAACATATGCACCGGGTTGGTGAAGCTGGGCAGTCAGGCCTCGCTGATCACGTCTGTCTCGGATGATGCTGTTGGCCGGTTCTGCCTGAACCGATTGCGACACTATGGCGTCGATACATCCTTTATCCGGGTATTGGGTGGTGAATATCGCATGTCTCTGGCTGTTTATGAAAGCCGGATCGAGAACTTTCAGAATGTCATCTACCGCAACGGGGCCGTCGATTTTCAGGTCACTGAAGAGGACATGGACAAGGTCGACTATTCATCCTTCTCGGCAGTCATCTCGGCAGGCACGGTTTTTGCCTCCGAGCCATCGCGCGGCGCTACGTTCCGTGCGTTCGAATACGCACGAGCTGTTGGTCTGCCAATCATCTTCGATATCGACTACCGCCCCTACAGCTGGCCCTCGCCCGAGGTAGCCGCCGAGATCCTGTCGCGGGCCGGAGACGCCAGCGACCTGATCGTCGGCAATGACGAAGAGTTCGGGTTCATGGCTGGAGGCATCGAAAAGGGCTTTGCCAAGGCCAAGGAACTGGCAGAAAAACCTGGTCGGCTGGTTATCTACAAGATGGGTGAAAAAGGCGCCGTCACATTGATGGACGGGCAAGAGATTGAAACCGGCATCTACCCGGTCACCGCCGTCAAACCCAATGGGGCTGGCGACAGTTTCATGGCGGGCCTATTGGCTTCAATTGCTACCGGGCACGACCTGAAAGACGCTGTCATGCGCGGTTCGGCCTGCGCATCGATCGTGGTGTCAAAGCCAGGGTGCGCGCCAGCCATGCCCACGACCGCTGAACTGGATGCGTTCCTCGCCTCACACCCCGGCCCAACCACATAGGAGACTCCCATGCACATCGCGCCCTATGACAACCAGAACAAGCCAATCGTCGACGCCGATGATCCAACTGTCCCGTTGAACTATTTCAACATCGTCAAACTGAAAAAGGGCGAAGCGTTCGAATATCAGGTTCCCGGCTATGAGACCTGCATCGTGCCCGCCACCGGCAGTGTCGACGTGGACGTCGAAGGCGTTGCCTTCGCGAAGCTGGGCAACCGGGGCGAAGATGTCTGGGATGGCGACCCCGAAGGCGTTTACGTGCCCGTCGGTGCAAAAGTGCAATTGGTTTGCGTTTCAAATGAAGCCGAAGTCTTCATTGCCGGCGCCAAATACGACAAGGTGCTGGACCCGTTCGATGTGCGGGAACACGACCTTGTGCAATACGGCAGCGACGACACCAAAACTCACCGTAAGATCAAACACATCCTTGGCCAGAAACAGCACGACAAAGTTGGCCGCCTGTTGGTGAGTGAGCTGTTCACCGTTGGTCAGGGCGGCTGGTCAGGCTTTCCCAGCCACAAGCACGACACCAACCGCCTGCCGGACGAGACCCGCCACGACGAGACCTATAATTTCCGCTTCAAGCCCAACTGGGGCTCGGGCCTGCAGATGTTGCAACGCGAGGACAACGAACCGGGCGATGCCTATCACATCGTGGATGGCTCAACGATCTGCATCGACAATGGCTATCATCCCTGCTGTGTTCTGCCGGGCTATGAGATGTATTATTTCACCATCCTCGGTGGTCTGACCCAGCGTTCGTTGGTGCAGTATTTCCAGCCCACCCATGCCTATCAGATCGAAACGATCCCAGGCATCAAAGACATGATCGCGAAGTTCAAATGACTCTCGTCACATTGAAAGACGTCCTGCAACCCGCCTATGAACAAGGTTACGCCGTGGGCGGGCTTGTCACCCTCGGCTGGGAAGACATGCGCGCCTATGTGGCAGCGGCCGAGGCGGAAAATGCACCGGTGATCCTGCAAGCCGGCCCCAGTTGCCGCGAACACACGCCGCTGCCCGTACTGGGTAAAATGTTCCGGTATCTCGCCGAAAACGCGTCGGTTCCGGTCGTTGCACATCTGGATCACGGCTACACGTTCGAAGACTGCAAGATTGCGCTGGACAGCGGTTTTACCTCGTTGATGTTCGACGGGTCGCGCAAACCTTTGCAACAAAACATCGACGAGACCGCCGCGATTGCCGAGATGGCTCATGCGGCCGGGATTTCATGCGAGGGCGAGATTGGCTTTGTCGGTTACTCGGGCGGTGAAGGATCCAATGGCACCGACCCCGAGGAAGCTGCGGAATTCGCACGTGAAAGCGGGGTGGACGCGATGGCGATTTCGGTCGGCAATGTTCACCTTCAGCAGAACAAGGAAGGTGGTTTGGACGAGGCGCGTATCGCCGAGATCGATGCCATGACCAAGGTACCCCTGGTCATTCACGGCGGGTCGGGTGTGCCGGTGGAGCAGCGCATGAAGCTTGCGCAAAAGACATCGATCTGCAAGTTCAACATCGGGACCGAGCTGCGTATGGCGTTCGGTACAGCCATGCGCGAGGCTGTCAACCGCGATCCGGATCGGTTTGATCGCGTCTCTATCCTGAAAGAAACACACGACCCGGTCGAGGCCGCTGCCCGCACTGTGATCCGTGCCTTTGGTGCCCCGCCGCAAAGGTAAAGCGCCCAAACTCCCTTAGATCGTAAAGGCAGCCCGGAAAGCCTCGAGCGCTGTTTCCGGGTCCCCCGCGGCAGTCGCCTCGAGGCCGACGGGGCCACGATAACCCATATCCTTGAGCGCCCGCGCAACAGCGGCATAGTTGATCTCTCCGGTTCCCGGTTCACACCGGCCGGGGTTGTCGGCAACCTGAACCTCTCCGATCCATGGCAGGCATTTCTCGCACCAACGGACCAGGTCGCCTTCCCCGATCTGTGTGTGATAGAGGTCCAGATTCATCTGAAGACGCGGGTGGTTGATCGACGAAACCAACGCCAGAACATCCCCGGTCGATCCAAAAGGGCAACCGGGATGATCCAGCAGGTTCAGGTTCTCCAGCGTGAAAACAACATCTTCGTCTTCGGCCAGGTCACAAATGCGGTGCAAAGTGTCCCGTGCCTTCAGCCACATGTCACCGGTCACGACGTCATGCTGCCAGATCGGAATTCCACCATCACCCAAACCGGTCCCGTGCAGGTTCAGACGATCCACGCCCAGACGCTTGCCAATCTGCGCGGTCTCACGCGCCGATGCCAACAACATGTCAGCCCCTTCCTCATCCGCAAGACGGCCCTGAAGATACCCGTCCATGATCGTGTAATTCGCGCCAACGCGTTCCAACTTGTCCAGATCCCACGCTGGCCAGTTCCACAGGCCGACACCAAACCCCATCTCGGTCAACCGCGCAGCGCGCCAATCCATGGGTTTGTCCAGCCACAGCATCTCGGCACATGCCGCCAGTTGAAAGGGTTGAGACATGTCAGCTCTCCAATTGTTCTGAATGGTTCAGATCGAGCCACCCTCGACCATGAAGTTCCCAGCGCTGCACATGGCAGCATCGTCAGAGGCCAGAAACAGCACCATCCGCGCGACATAGACCGGTTCAATCGGGTCCGGCAGGCACTGACGGTCCACCTGCTTGGCCAGGGCCTCGGGCGTGACCCACAGATCTTTCTGACGATCGGTCATGATCCAGCCGGGCACAACCGTGTTCACACGGATGCGGTGATCACCCAACTCGCGCGCCATGGTTCGGGTCAGGCCGTGTACTGCGGATTTGGCGGTGGCGTAGGCCGGAAATCCCGCGCCGGCCTCCCACCAGGAATTCGAGCCAATGTTGACGATCGAGCCTTTGCCTTTGGCGATCATACCCGGGGCCACGGTCTGAATGGCAAAGAACATATGGCGGATATTGGTCGCCATGCGCTCGTCCCAATACTCGGGCGTCACATCGCGCCAGTCGTGGCGGTCATCGTGGGCGGCGTTGTTGACCAGTACATCCGCTTCTCCCAACTCCTCTACCAATTGCCCCAACGCATCCTGCATGGCATCGATATCGCGCAGATCGCATTGGGCGAATGCATGCGCGCCGTTCAGCTCCGACAGCAAAGCAAGCCCGGCATCAGCGTTGAGATCCAGGAACCCGACCTTTGCCCCCTGATCGGCAAAAGCGCGAACGGTTTCCGCGCCAATTCCCCCAGCCCCGCCGGTTATGAAAACCGTTTTGCCTGCAAGGCTTGGGTAATTGGCGAAATCTTTGCTCATCCGTCACGCTCCATGATCCATTCGACCTCGGGGGCCGGTACAAATCGCCACTTCCGCAGGGGCCCTGCCATGACGTTCAGATAGTACATCTCAAACCCATAGGGCGCGCCGCAAGGGTGATGACCGCGCGGGACGGTCACAACATCGCCATCAGAGACCGCCATCGTCTCATCCAACTGTCCGTCATCCGTATAAACCCGCTGTATCCCGAACCCGTTTGCAGGGTTGAGACGATGATAATATGTCTCTTCCAGATAGGTCATCCGGGGGAAGTCATCCTCGTCATGACGGTGGCTGGGATACGAAGACCAGTGCCCATTTGGCGTAAACACCTCAGTCACCAACAAACTGTCGGCGTAGTCCTCGTTCTCCATCGCTATGTTATTGATGTATCGCGTGTTCACGCCCTTACCGCGTTCGGTGAGTGTGATGCCATCCGGTCCAATGCGACGCGCTTGGTGACCGCCTTTGCCCGGAGCCGAGCACACGGCCACAACGCAATCGGTTTCCGCCACCGCCTCCCAGTCCGTCCCGTTCGGCAGATACAAACAATGCGGTGGCGTCTTTTCGAACACGTTCATTCGGTCGCCCAACACGCCCCAATCCTGCCCGGCTCCGGTGATCTTTGCCTTGCCTTCGACCATCACGAGAATGACCTCTCGGTCCCCAGTGGCCTCGGCCGCCCTGTCCCCTGCCTTCAGGTGATAAAGCCCGAAACCCACATACCGCCACCCGGCGCTGGCTGGCGTGATGTCATGCACCTTGCCACGGGTGCCGAAGGGCTTCTTGAGCAGATCTGCCATAGTTCTTCTCCGATTGGAGCGGGCTCGTTGGTCCGCCCGTTTGGGCCTTAAGCGGCTTGTCGTGACTGCAATGCTGAAAGAGCGTCAGAAAGCTCTGTATCACTCCACCCGTCGGATAGGGCGCGGTGCAGGATGTCCGCCTGACTGTCTGGCGCGTTGCCACCAACCGGTGGGTCCGTATCAAGGTTGGTCGGGAAGGGATAGCCCTCGGCTGTTGCCCCGACAGCAGCGTCGATTTCCGCGGCGCTCAGATCGCCGCGTTGCCTCAAAGCCGACAGCGCAGGAAACACGGCCTGTGTCATAGCAGTACGATTGACGGCTTCCATCGCGCGTCCGAAAGCTGACGACACCTGAAGCAGGTTGGCCATCCTGTGAATGTTGTTGCTGCTATTCTCACCCGCTGCGTGGAACAGCGCGGGATTGAAGAACACTGCGTCCCCTTTGTTCAGCGGCAACTGGATGTAGGCTTGCTCGAAATGATCCCGATGCGCCGGATCATGAAATGCCAGATACCCCGGCGCGTAGAGCTGCGAGAACGGCAACAGTTTGGTTGGCCCGCTTTCCACTGGCATGTCGCAATGCGCGACGGCCCCTTGCAAGGTCAGCGAAGCCGTCACCAGATGGGCATGTGCCGGATACCGCGCGGCACTGTCCGCCGTTTGAAAGCCCAGATGGTAATCCCGATGCGCCTGTTGTGCTTTGCCACCGGGTCGCACCTGATTGACCTGCGCGGTCATCTGGTAATTCGGCCCCAGCCAGGCCTCGCACGCCGCTGCAATAGCCACATTCCCGAAATACAGCGCAAAGCCCTCTGGGTCACGCATGCACTGCTTTTGCAATGCGTTCCATATCCGGTCATTGGCGCCCGAGGCTGCAAAGTGGTCGCCCTCACCACCTGTGCCCTCGCGTTCCTCCTTGATGATCTGTTGGAACACTCCGGTCGCCCGGTCGATCACGGACGTATCCGCAAAAGCGCCGCTAAGAACGATCACGCCCGCCGATTTATCAAGCACGCGCGCCCATTCTGCCAGCAGCGCTTTTCTTTGATCTGCATTCTCCAAGGCGGGGCGCAGCGCGTGCATGTCGTAGATCGGAACGTTCTTTTCCACCGAAGCGGCATGAGGGACCGCATCGAGCGTCAGGTTTTGCGAGGTCAACACCTTGAATTCATCCAGATCACAGGATTCCCGGTCGAAATAGCCGACATATCCAAGTTCCTGATGTACCATGACATACTCCTCTTTCATGGCTTCGGTGTTGCCCTTTGAGGCGGTGATTTAGGTGGTGATCTCCAACCCTGCCTTGCCGCAAACTTCGACGATATGGTCGTAACCCATTTTGGAGTACTCATAGGGCGGCGCCTTGGCGGGGTCCTGCTCTGCCTCGACCACGATCCAGCCGTTATAGTCCATCGCTTTCAACGCATTGGCTACGGCCTGAAAATCGATGCAGCCATCACCCGGCACTGTGAATGCACCGGCGATCACTGCATCCAGGAAACTTCGATTGTTCTCGCGTGTGTCCTGTACGATTTCGGGTCGGATATCCTTGAAATGTACATGATGAACCCGGTCGCCCCAACGGTTCAGTGTGGCCATCACATCGCCGCCACCAAACAGCAGATGGCCCGTATCGAAGCACAGCTTCAATTCGGGGCCGGAACCCTCCATCAGCCAGTTCACTTCATCTTCGCTTTCGATGATCGTGCCCATATGATGGTGATAGGCCATCGGCATGCCCTGATCTGCCATCCACTTGGCAAGTTCGGTCAGCTTGCCCGCATAGGCCAGCACCTCATCCCGCGACAGTTTGGGGCGATCATTGACAGGCGTTCCGATCTGCCCCTGAACGGTATTGGAACACTCGGCGTAAACGATACATGGGCTGTTCAGCGCGACGAATTGTTCGACCTGTTCGCGCACGACGCCGATCTCGGCGTCAAGGTCATTGACCAGAGTGCTGCCCGAGCACCAACCACCACACAACGCTATGTTGTTGGCATCCAGATACGCGCGCAGCCCTTCGGTGTCGGCGGGCATCCTCTGGCCGCGTTCGACACCTGTGTAACCGATCTCGCGCGCTTCTTTCAGCGCCTGCTTCATCGTGTAAGCTGCGGTCAGGTCCGGCAGATCGTCATTTTGCCAGGCAATCGGAGAGATACCGATCTTCACGCTCATTTCGTGTTTCTTTCCTTGATGGCGGTTTCATAGGCCGCACGTTTTTCATTCACTTCCGGGCGGACGCTGACCTCGGGCACTGCCACTTCCCACCACGTTCCGCCATATTCGGTCGATGGGTAGGGATCGGTGTCGATCACCACGACATAGGGGCCTTTGACCTCACCGCGTTTGGCCAGCGCGTCTTCAAGCTCGGCAATTGAACTGACCTTGACCGAGGTAGCCCCCATCGCTGCCGCATGGGCTGCAAAATCGATGGCCGATGCCGTTTCGTGTACGGTGTGGTCGAGAAGGTTGTTAAACTCGGCCCCGCCTGTCCCCATTTGCAGACGGTTGATGCAACCAAACCCCCGGTTGTCCGTGACCACAACGGTGAACGAGATCCCCATCATCGCCGCCGTCGCCATTTCCGAGTTGGCCATCATATAAGTACCGTCACCGGTAAAACAGGTCACGTCGCGGTCCGGCTGGGCCATCTTGATGCCCATGGCACCGGCGATCTCATAACCCATGCAGCTGAAGCCGTATTCCATGTGATAGGCACCAGGGCGCGGAGCTTTCCACAGCTTGTGCAGCTCACCCGGCATTGTGCCGGCTGCGCACATCGCAACGGTGTTTTCATTGGCCGCCCTTTGCACGGCACCGATCACCTGCATATCCGTGGGCAGCGCGTTGCTGTCTGTCGGCGCATCGGTCAGCGCGTCAACTTTGCCAAACCAATCGGATTTCAACGTCGCAGGCAGGTCTGGCGCGCGATGATTACCCAGCGCCTCGGCCAGTTCATTCAGTCCAACGCGCGCGTCGGATTGCAGTGGCATCGCACCGTGCTTTTCGGCGTCATAGGCGGCGGTGTTCAGGCTGATCAACTCACGCTCAGGGTTGGCAAACAAACCCCAAGACCCGGTGGTAAAATCCTGAAACCGGGTGCCAACACCCAGCACAAGGTCGGCCTCGGCACAGATATCGTTGGCAGGTTCGCCACCTGTCACACCGATTGGGCCAATGTTCAGCGGATGATCCCAAGCCAGCGCGGATTTACCCGCCTGCGTCTCGGCCACCGGGATGTTATGCGCTTCGGCAAAGCTTTGCAGCGCGGCAGTTGCGTCTGAATAATGCACGCCGCCACCCGCAACGATCACAGGGCGTCTAGCCGCCTTGATTGCCGCCACAGCCCGCGCCAGTTCACCTTCATCCGGGCGAATGCGACGCTGATACCAGACGCGCGGCTCAAAGAAGCTTTCGGGATAGTCGTAGGCCTCGGCCTGTACATCCTGACAAAAAGCCAGCGTCACCGGCCCGCAGTCGGCCGGGTCCGTCATCGTGCGAAAGGCACGCGGCAGAGCCGTCAGCAGATGCTCGGGGCGTGTGATGCGGTCGAAATAGCGGCTGACCGGTCGGAAACAGTCATTCGCACTGATGGTTCCGTCCGAGAATACTTCGGGTTGCTGAAGCACCGGATCGGGTCCACGCGTTGCAAACACGTCTCCGGGCAGCAGCAAAACAGGCAGGCGGTTCACATGGGCCAGAGCAGCAGCGGTAACCATATTGGTGGCCCCCGGTCCGATCGAAGAGGTCACAGCCATCGCGCGCCTCCGGCCCAGTTGCTTGGCATACGCAATCGCACAATGCGCCATGGTTTGTTCGTTATGGCCGCGGTAGGTTGGCAAACTGTCTTTTACGCCATGCAGCGCCTCACCCAACCCGGCCACATTGCCGTGGCCGAAAATCGCCCAGACACCGGCGATAAAGGGCTCTCCGGCCTCGTTCATCTGTGCCCCAAGATAGCGTACCAGAGCTTGCGCCGCGGTCAGTCGGACTGTCTTGCTCATCATGATCCCTCTCAACTCGGAGCCGCCGTCAGCGGTCCGCGGGTTTTCTCATTTGCGAAGGTGCCAGACCTTTTCAGGGCCTGAAAACAGAGTGGCGTCAGGTGCCACAACCCGAAGGATGCCCCCCTTGGGGGCACCCGAGTACTTTTAAACCGTACCGCCCAGCGATCCCTCAAGCTCGGCCATTTCCTGACCACCTGCCATCAGGTCCTGCAATTGCTCGGGCGTGATTTCACCACGGGTTGCCGTGCCCAGCGTTTTGCCCCGATTGAGCACGGTGAACCGGTCACCCACCGCCAGTGCATGGCGTACGTTATGGCTGATGAAGACCACGCCAATACCATGGTTGCGCACTTTGTCGATGGTCGCCAGAACGTTCGACGTCTGGCGCACACCAAGGGCCGAGGTCGGTTCGTCCAAAATCAGGATCTTGGCCCCGAAATACACAGCACGGGCAATTGCAACAGTCTGACGTTCGCCACCAGACAAGGTACCGACAGCCTGATCCGGTCCACGCAGATTGATGCCCATCTTGCGCATCTCCTCCATGCAGACATCGTTTGCGTGATCCACATCGAACCGTTTCAGCAGGCCTTTACCCTTTGTGGGTTCGCGCCCCATGAAGAAGTTGCGCGTGACGCTCATCAGCGGGATCATCGCCAGATCCTGGAACACCGTCGCGATGCCTGCCTCCATCGCATCCCGAGGGGTGTCGAAATGCAAAGGTTTGCCTTCGAAAAAGATCTCGCCCTTGGTGGGTTTATGCACGCCGGACATGGTCTTGATGAAGGTCGATTTACCGGCACCGTTGTCGCCCAGCAAACAATGGCATTCACCCGGTTTGACGTCAAAGCTGACGCCGGCCAACGCGATGATATTGCCAAAGTGCTTTTCGATGTTCTTCATTTCCACGATGGGCGCCAGATCGGTCACCGTATCGCCGTGGTGGAACTTGGTATCTTCAGTCATATCAGCGCTCCCCGGTTACGCGTTTACGGATCGCATTGTTGAACAGAACGGCGATCAGAAGCATTCCGCCCAGGAAGACCTGGAACCAATCCTGATCGAAATCTGTATAGGTCAGGCCGATGACAACCATGCCGAAGATGATCGAGCCGAAGAATGCCCCGATGGCCGAGCCATAACCGCCCGTCAGCAGACAGCCACCGATTACGGCCGCGATGATCGCCTCAAACTCTTTCTGGAATCCGCGACGTGCATCAGTCGAGCCAGCATCGATCACCGTGATGATGGCCACCAGTGCCGCGCAGCATGCGGTCAGCATGAACAGCGAAACCTTGATCCGGTTCACTGGCACACCCGAGTTGGAGGCCGCAGTACTGTCACCGCCAGCCGCGAAAATCCAGTTCCCTGCAGGAGTGCGAAGCAGCACATAGGTTGCAACCAGTGCGAGCACGATGAACCACAGGATTTCGACCGGAATGCCAGGCACTTTGGGCGCACCGCTTTTGAAGGTATCAATCATGCCATTGGCTGCCAACCAGGAGAACAAGCTACTGAACGCTTCGCCCGAGAAGAACGGTGCCAGCCAGTCGTTTTCAACCACATCGCGCACGCCACGCAATTGAGTCGATCCTCCGGTGGCGGCCTTGAGGCCAACTAGTGACAGGCCGCGCAGGATGAACAGGAAGGCCAAAGTGACGATAAAGGACGGCAACCCGGATCGGATCACGATGTTGCCGTTTACCGCGCCAACGAGGCCCGCAAATACAAATGTCATGGGGATGGCGACGATCAGGGGCAACTGCCAGGTGACCACACAGACACCGAAGAACAAGCCTGCAAATGCCACCATCGAACCGATGGACAAGTCAAACTCCCCTCCGATCATCAGAAGGGCCGCACCTATTGCCAGAATGCCCAGCTGTGCCGCAGGTGTCATGAAGTTCATGATCCCGGCCAGAGTAAACATCGAGTCGTCTGCTGTGATGGCAAAGAAGATGACCACCAGGACAACACCGGCCATCGCACCGAGTTCGGGCCGTTTCATGAGCTTGGTCATGAAAGGTTCTTTTTTGACCCTTTCGTCCCCGGCAATTTGAGCTGAGTCACTCATCGTTTCCTCCCATTTGGGTGGGGACGGCGCTGCTGCGCCGCCCCGTTTGGTTCAGGTTTCGACGCGGATCAGCGGATTCCCTGCGAAGACAGCTCAATCACCTGAGCAGCTTTGTCCTGAGTGATCAGGTTCGGACCCGAGGGCACGTTACCACCAGGCATCAGGCCGTATTTGGCGTGCAGACCCATGAAATTCACCGACAGGTACCCTTGCAGGTACTGCTGCTGATCAATGGCAAATGCTGCGTCACCGTCCGCGATCGATTGCAGGAAGTTGGCCGACAGGTCGAAGGACGCAACATTCACATCACGGCCCGAGCCTTTGACGGCTGCGACAGTCGGTTCACCAGCCGAGCTTGCACCCAGCGCCATGACTGTGTCGACGGCTTCGTTTGCGGCCAGAGCAGCGGAAACTTTCGACTCGATTTCCGTCGGGTCGTTCGAGGTCGGCAGTACTTCAACGTTACCGCCAAAGCCTTCTGCAAAACCGGCGCAGCGCAGGTCCAGCGCAACGTTTCCGACTTCGTGGTTCACACAGATCGCTGTTTTACCGCCCATCGAAGCGAGTTCTTCACCGGCGGCTTTGCCGGCATCAAACTCGTCCTGACCCACGTGCAGCAATGCGCCCAGGTCTTTCGAGACGTCAGAACCCGAGTTGATCGAGATCACCGGAATACCGGCGGCAACAGCACGTTCGATTGACGGGCCAAGCGCGTCCGCATCCGGGATCGAAACGATCAGGCCGTCCGGTTCCTGGTTCACGGCAGCATCGATCAACTGCGACATGGCCACCATGTCGAAGGTTTCCGGCGCACGGTATTCCACGTTCACGCCGACATCTTTGCCGGCCTGCTCAACACCGTTTTTCACGACGTTCCAGAATGCGTCGTTGGCCTGACCATGCGACACGACCACGATTTCCTGCGCAAATGCAGGTGTCGCCAGAGCCAGTGCCCCAGCAGCAAGCGCGCCTTTAACGAATTTCTTCATTTCAGTTTCCTCCCAATGGTTCAGTCTGATCTTCTGTTGGGGTACCGGCCCCAATCATCCGGCTGTGCCGAATCTCAGTGGCTGCGGCGCTGGGCCGAGCTAACGTAAGTTTGAAGAAATTCGATCATTTTGCAACCGGTTTCAAAATTTCTTCCATCTGGATTGACCTACCGGCCTGCGCCGACAGCGTTGCAGCTTCGGCCATTGCCAAAGCTGCAACGCCGTCCTGCAACGTGACCGGAACCTCGGACCCGCCTTCAACGGCATCAACAAAAGCTGCCCACTCAACCCGGTAGGCCGTCATGTATCGTTCCAGGAAGAAATGGGTCGGCCTTGCCCCCACAACGCCGTCCACCGTTGATTTCACGACGGTGTTTTCCAGCATGTTCTGCGCCTGCAACAACCCGTCTGACCCCAGCACTTCAACCCGTTGGTCATAGCCATAGGCCGCGCGCCGCGAATTCTTGATGACTGCAATCCGGCCATCCGCGTAAGTCATTGTGACTGCCGCTGTATCCACATCACCAACCGCACCGATTTCCGCATCCACAAGCGATGATCCAACCGCCGATATAGTCTGCGGCACATCGCCCATCAGATAATTTGCCATATCGAAGTCATGAATCATCATGTCCCGAAACAGTCCGCCCGACACTTTTACGTAACTGACAGGAGGTGGCGCCGGATCAAATGAGGTGATCGACAAAAGCTCGGCCTTGCCAATTTCACCTGCGCTCAACCCGGCCTTCAACGCCGCAAAATTCGGATCAAACCGCCGGTTAAATCCAATCATCACAGGCATGCCGCGTGCAGATACTGTATTTAGACAGTCCATTGCCCGCTGTAGGTTTAGATCAACGGGCTTTTCGCACAGAACCGCCTTGCCTGCGCCTGTCGCAGCCTCGATCAAATCAGAATGCGTGTCTGTCGGAGTTGCAATCAGAATCGCATCAATTCCCGGGTCGGCGATGATCTCGTCCGAACTACGGGCTTTGGCGCCATGTTCGCTGGCTAGACTAGCTGCGGCATCGGGCAGAGCGTCGGAAACAGCTGACAGTATGCAACCCGGATGGGATGTAATCGCCTGCGCATGAACGCGTCCGATGCGCCCCGCGCCCAACAGTCCGACCTTCAACATGCGACTCTCCCGAATCTTGGTGTTGCGCGCAACAATGATTCTCTTTGCAACCGGTTGCAATATCTTTTTTCGTAACGTTGGCACTTTTGCGCGCCGAACTCGAAAACCCCTAAAACTGCGAAGCGGTCTTCAAATCGGAAAGCCTGCCAATCTTCGCGCGCTGAAATCCGCGCAGACTCGACCCTACGGGAATCCCCCAATATCGGAGCACGATGAATCAGGTTAATGATAGGTTAAGGAACACACACTACCACTCTGTGACCCCTTAAAGGGGCTGGCATGACCCCCTCGTCCAGCCCCTTATACACCACCAAGCAGCCACAACAGCGTCCCGGATCGAGGCCCTGATCATCTGTGTCAGATATCTGTTGGAAAATGGCGATCCCTGAAGGACTCGAACCCTCAACCTGCTGATTCCAGATCAGGCGCTATATCCAAAAATATTATATATATTCAGTGTCTTATACTGCTGCCCGTAAAACCTTGTCCCAAGGGTGTCCCGCTTGTAGGCTGAAACCATGGGAAAGGCAGCAACAAACAAGGACAGGCTGGACCAAATCGAACGCGCGTTTGGCAAGAAGCCAGGCGACGTGCCACAGACCGAGCAGGATGCAAAAGAGTGCGATACCTTGATAGAGGGATATCTGGTCAGGGACGACCCGGCACCGGCTGGTCCGTACCGGGCGAGTAAATGGACGATCTAAAGGGGGATTTCGAACAATGACGACCCGAAATGCCTCACGTTACGCGAAATACCCTGACAACCCGCTGTTGGCGACGCAGCGCGGTGGTGGGTTCAATCCTCAACTGCTGAACATGTACCTGTCATGCCTACCGCCTGACGTGGCCGCTGATTACCGGGCAATGGTTGACATAGATGGGTCTCTGATCCTGCTGCACGTCAGAGGCGGTATTACTGGCGCAAGAAGGTGCTGCGCGAGTTGACCGAACACTTTGGACCGATGCTTGGCCCTGACAACTGGAACTTTCGGTTCGGGTGTTTCTATTGCGGCACCGAGTTTACGCCACACCGGAAAGGCCACGTGTTCTGCACACCGACCTGCCGCAAGAACAGTCATCGGTTCTGGAAGGGTGAGAAGCGACGGGCCTTTGCATTGTCTGACCAGTACGAGCGCGCCAATGCGATTATTGCGATGGCGTTGGGTCGGTCTGACAGGCTCAAGCGGATCAAGTCCAGATTTGAGCGCATTGCGCGATTGTATGACGAGGCCCACACATGACGAGTTTGCACCGAAGCCCTGCCGAGTTTCTGGCAGCCCTAGCCCCGAGACACACAGGCTAAGTTTCTGGAAGACCAGTTATTGCAGTTTACCCCTTCTGGCTACATGGGCCGTTACAGCCCTGACAGGGCCGACGCGGCGATTCATGCGATCAACGTGTTGGGCGGCGCAAAGGCCCCGCCCTTGGTTGCGGCCTCGGTCGCCCCGGATCGCTTAAAACGCAGCTCTCGCGATACCACAAACCTAAACACTGCACTTTGGGCATCTCGGGTAACGCAAGGGCAGCTATCCATCCCGATCCAGTCATCCGACAAAAAGCCTCAGATGACCGAGTCGAGCCCAAAGCGGACATACCCAACCTCCGCAAAATGTGTTGCTTGATAAAGGGCAGACTGTCCGCCACTCTTTCCAGATTAGTAGTTTGGGGTTTTGTCATGACGGATAGTTTTGACGTTATTATCGTTGGCGCCGGAAGTGCTGGATGCGTCCTCGCCGCTCGTTTGACCGAAGATGTGAAGCGTTCCGTTTTGTTATTAGAGGCCGGCGGATCGAACGACGACCCCCGGGTTTCCACACCCGCCAAATTTGGCGCGCTCACCAATACACGCTTCGATTGGGCCTTTCGGACCGCTCCGCAGGGCGAGCTTTCGGGACGCCAGATCGCCTATCCGCGCGGTCGATGTATCGGCGGCACTGGTTCGATAAACTATATGATATACCTGCGCGGGCATCCGGCAGACTACAACACGTGGTCCCAAATGGGCGCAACGGGCTGGGGATGGGACGGTGTGCTGCCCTACTTCAAGAAGGCTGAGAATTGGGAAGTCGATGGAGATCCGTCGATCCATGGGGACGGCGGACCGCTGACTGTGACTAAGCCAGGCGAGCGGTCGCCCTTAACCGAGACATTTGTAGAAGCCTGCCAGCAGGCCGGGATTCCATTTAATGGCGATCTGAATGGCATGGAACTGGACGGCTGTGGTTATTTCCCCGCGACCTTGCAAGAGAACAGGCGGGGCAGCACCGCGCATACATACCTCTCTACGGCGATGGGGCGTCCCAATTTGACCGTTGTGACAGGCGCGACGGTCATGTCATTGCAGTTTAAGGGCAGTTCTGTGACCGGCGTGAATTATGTCGCCAAGGGAGAACTGAACCATGCAACTGCGCAGGAAACCGTCTTAGCGGCGGGCGCCATAGGCTCACCACAGATCCTGCAACTCTCAGGAGTTGGCCCAGCAGACCTGTTGAACGATGTCGGCGTCCCGGTGAAGCATGACCTACCCGGCGTGGGCGAAAATCTGCAGGATCACTTTCATTACCGCGCCCGTTGGGAAATTGATCAGCCCTTGACTTTCTTTGGCCGAAGCTCTGAGCAAACCGCGGAGATTGAGCGCCTCTACTCGGAGGAGTCGCGCGGTCCCCTGACAACGAACCACTTTGAGTCTGGTGCATTTCTGAGATCCGGACCCCATGTCGATATTCCCGATATAGAACTGCTTATGATCCCATATTTCATAAGCTTGGGAGCCCCGGAGTATCGCCCACCGGATCGCCACGGTTTCACAATCTCTGGTTTTCCGACCCGTCCTTGGAGTCGAGGGCGTGTGACTATAGCATCAAACGACCCATTGGATCGGCCCATTATCGATCCTGGATATCTAAGCGATCCGGCGGATGTCGATCTGATGCGCTCGATCATCAAGGAAGCGCGGAAGATTGTATCACAGGAAGCCTTTTCGAAGCTTAATCCGGTTGAGATATCTCCGGGGGCGGACACCCAGAGCGACGAAGAACTTCTTGCGGACATTCGTGAGATTTCGTCGACGTCCTTTCATCCCGTTGGCAGTTGCAGGATGGGGCAAAGCGATGATTGCGTCGTAGCTCCTGACTTGAAAGTGCACGGGCTTGAAGGGTTGAGCGTTGCCGATGCGTCTGTGATGCCGCAAATGAACACCGGACACCCCAACGCGCCGGTGATTATGATTGCTGAAAAAGCTGCCGACATGATCGCTGGGCGCGTTTGAGTGAAATAATTGCTAAGCATCAGACAACCGATTTTTTGTGACAGGATCAGGCCCCGACCTAAAACCGCAGACCGAAGCCTATCGAAAAACCGGAAAATCCTTCGGCAACTACACCGTTTAACATTACACGTCCCGCTTGAACGGCTGGCAGACCGGTCAGGCGAGTATCAATCTCAAGTCCTACGCCAGCTGTGGCCAGCCAATCGGTGCCTAGAACGGTTACACTGTCGCCGTGATACAGCACAACACCAGCATCCAGAACGAGTTGTGTTGGGAGTTCGAAGAGATTGACGTTTTCCAGCGGATAGCGATGACGTGAGAACAGGGTTGTTTGGTTTGAACTCGCACTTGCGTTCCCAGCCTCAGGCTCGTTGATCGGGTTAAAATCCAAGAATGTTTGACGGATACGATATTCCCCCTGCCACGATCCAAATTGCGCCTCTCGGAAGATACCAAGCGAAGCACCAACCCCGAATGCGTTTAAGTCTCCGTCGATCAAATCGTTGGAGCTAGATGCCGAACGCAGCAATGGAAAGCCGCCAAGAAAAGCATCCGCAGTCACTTGGCCAAGTGAAAGATGTCCGACCGGACGAACTTTCCACTCGTTTACCAATGGAAATTCCCAACCGATGCCGACCGTTGCTGCCACGCTTGACCAAGTTACATCCAACTCAGTGTCGGGGGCGATCTCTGGAAAGAAGAGTACCGGGTTATATTTTTGATAGGCAACAAGACCCTCTACATACAGCCCGTTTTCAAGTGGCTTGTAACCTCCTCGCAGTTGCGTCGAGCGTAGACTCTTGGCACCTCCGGAAGCATCAAGAAAAGAAAACGAGGATAAAGTCTCGTTTGGGGTGGCGGCGATACTCAAGACAGACAAAGCCGCTCGCGCTGCGGCCTCAGAGGCATCAGGGTCCACGCTTTGAGCATTGGATGGACTAGTTGAACTTGCAGTTGAAAACACCGCGAATGCAAGAAATCGTCTCAATGTACAGGCTCATTTGTTGGATAAAATGGAAGACTTAGCGATGTCCCTTAAGCTTAGCATTGCCGGGATAAGAATGCCCCGCCTTTTGCCATATTTGTTTTGCTGTTAGGCAATTTGGTCTCGATTGTGAGGGTCTCGCCCCCAACTGCTTCCTTAACCGCCTAAGAGGGGACCTAAATTGGGGAATACCAGTCAGCGATGTGAATTGAACCCGTCGCCGCAATGTCCGCTCCGCATTGATAACCCGTATCCAACAAAAAGTGGCAGGTGACAGCTTCGAGCCCAAAGCGGCCAAATGGTCAGCAAAACCCTGCCGTCGCAGCGGAACACGGAATTCGCCTGACAGTGGAAAAGACAGTGTCGACATTTTCGGCGTGAAAATATTTGGTGGTCTGAACGCGTAACCAAATATTTGTCGTCAAATATCAAGCATAAGCTCTAGACGTCGTATAGATCAGTCTTTCCAAGTCGGATAGCCCTACTCAGGCACTATGTTGTGATTAATCCTGAACAGATTCTTTGGATCATAGCTGCCTTTTATTTTCGATAGCTTCTCGCCGTTTAGGCCGTATGCACCAGCAATATGATCCGCTTCGTCTTCGGGCATAAAGTTTACATACGCGCTACCGGTCGCATGAGGCCGCATCTGATCATAAAGTCCCCGCGCCCACGCAATGCACTCATCATCCTTGTTCGAGTCTTCCCAACGAGTGTGAACATTCATTATGAAGTGTGCTGATCGTTGCGGATAAGCTGTTGAGTGGGGTTCAATGCGTGCCATTGCGCCACCTACATGCGCAATAAATACTTCGCAAGCAGGGTCGGGAAGGCTGGAAACCGCCTCGAGAAGACCTGCGATTGCTTCCGAAGAAAGCGCTTCGAAATCATGGCTTTTCCAATAGTTCCGAGCGCCCGGTGTAAGCAAAGGGTCGAATGCTGCTTGCCAGTCTACAAACTTGTGAGGTGAGATGACGTCGGCAATCGGTTCTCCTAGCGCGCGCAAGCCCGACATGGCTTTTTCACCATCGTCTATAGGACCACTGTAGCAAGCCGCAAAAATCAGCACCTCTCTCCCATGCCACTCTTCTGGTAGGAACGGGAGAGGAGGAGCTTTTCGCATCACGCTCCAGACGGTCAGCTCATCGGGTGAGTCATCTGCAATGGCTGCGAATTCTGCAAGCAGCTCTGGCGCCTTTTCGATCGGGTGAACGATCAGACCCGACAGAACATCGGGCCCAAGATCATGCAACTGGAACTCGAATGAGGTCACGACGCCGAAATTGCCGCCTCCACCTCGGATGGCCCAGAAAAGCTCCGGATGGCTTGTGGGCGAGGCGCTGACAATCGTCCCGTCTGCCGTCACAACTTCTGCCGACAGAAGATTGTCAATCGTCATTCCGAATTTCCGCGTCGTCCACCCAAAGCCGCCGCCAAGGGTCAGACCAGCGATACCAGTTGTCGAATTGATGCCGACTGGGACAGCAAGCCCATGAGCCTGGGTTTCGCGATCTACATCGCCAAGCAATGCACCCGGTGCAACCCGAGCAGTCTTGTTGACAGGGTCCACGTGTACTGATTGCATCTGGGACAGATCGAGCAATACTGCCTCGTCTGCGACAGCGTGCCCTGCAATTTGATGCCCACCTGATCGGACTGACATTATGAGGTTGGCGTCCCTAACAAAGTTTACAGCTTTCTGTACGTCGCTCGCCCCCATCGCGCGGATCACGAACCCAGGGTGACGTTCGAACATGCTGTTCCATGTAGTTCTTGCGCCTTCATATTCCGGAGTGCCCTGTAAGTAGACGCCGCCGCGAAGCGAAGAATTAAGCGCATCCAAAGCGTCTTGATCCACAGTTGCCGTGTTTCCGTCGAGCGTTTTTATGTCGTACATGCATAGGCCTCCCTGTTTTCAGGTCAGGCTTCTTGCGCGGCTGCCTCATATAGTTGTGACTTCCGATGCGTTGTCCCGCAGATAAATCGCCTCGGATTAGGGTTTTGAACTGCGAATACTCAGGCGAATATTCCGGGATCTATCTGATCCACGGGTGTTATGACATCGGCTGGGATGTTAAGGCGCTCGGCCGCCTTTCTGAGACTTTCCTCGTCAGGGGCCTCATACAGGCAGTATGTTTTGCGCTTGTCTGCGCTGAGGAACGAGAAAATCCACTCGACCCCGACTTCGTCATTGATCTCTTTGATGTGAATTTTGTCGTCGTCGCTGACGTTCAGCTGCTCGGCAAAATTTCTCTCAATTATGTACCTTGGCATAATGCTCCCCCAAGCATCTAAATGACTTTAAACAGCTACTCCCTCGAGCTTTGACCTAAGGGAAACCATACTCAATCGCTGTGAAATTGCCAACGCTTCCCCTTCTAGTTGAAACGCTAGTTCCAAATCATTCGTGCGGCCCCGTTGCCTTAGCGCGGATGCATATGCTGCCTTGCTGTGCGCAATCCACGGTGGGCATTTCATGCGCGTGTCTATTTCGATGGCCTTATGGAACATCCTCTCAGCGGCGTCCCAGTTTTTCAGCACCGTTGCCAGATTGCCCAGACGTCTTGCAGCCGCCCCGGCGCAAACTGTTGTTGCCCCAGCGGTGATCGTCAGCTCTTCGTATGGGGTCAGCATGTCATAGAGGGTCTCAGCATGTCCCAGATGCTCGACTGCGACACAAATGTCAGCAAGATAAGACAAAGTAGTTGAAAACATTGCATCAAGGGGAAGATTGAAGCCATTCTCTGCCATTTCATTCAATATGCGTTCAGCTGGTTCCTTGTATCCCAACTCGGCGGCAATAAGGCCAAATCCCGGTTTCCAAGAAATGTCTTCCGGGCTATCCGTCATCAGCTTCTTGATCACCGGTGCAACTTCGTGCAGCCGGTTTTGCTCGCGGCGAATGGTAAACATCTGAACACCGAAGACGCCCTCAACATGTTCTCCATGTGTCTTTCGACCGATTTTCACCGCTTCGTTGGCATGCATCTCTGCCTGCTCAAAATCGCCATCCATAATTGCAACCATGGCGCGTGCGTGCTTCTGTACCCAGTAGAGTTGCAGATGGTTGTCCTTTTCCGAAATCTCCGTCAGCAGATCGAGTGAATGATCCATCAAGTCGCGGTCGGCCATTTCGGCCCCGACAAAAAGACTAAGTGTCCGGTCCCGACCCTGATCAATACTCCCTAGGTTTTCGGCCGCTCGATGCATCGCATCAAGATTTTCACGCCAATGACGTGTCTCTCTGCCTTTGCGCGCGACGAATGGCGCCCCAAAATGCATCATCATCACCGAGAATTGGGATTTATAGTCCCCCAGTTTCGCGGCCAATTCCATTGATTGCTGACCATAGCGTGCGCCTTCAGAAAACTGGCCGACAAACATATGTGCCCGTGCAAGTTGGCTCATCAATCTGCACTGCCGTACTTCGTCATCGTCGGGAAGGTCGTTCAGAGCTCTAACACAAAGCTCAATGGCCTCGCCGTGTCTCTTACTCGACATCATACACGAGTCCGCAAAATGGTTCGCAGCATCAGCGGCGAGCGCCACATCGTGTATTCCACGGGCGGCGTCCGAGGCCTCTTTCAAAGCCGCTATCCCCTCTGGCAACTGACCCAGGCTGTCATGGCTGCGACCAATCAGGATTTTGGCTTTGATCGTTTCGACACCGTTGTCAGATCTAAGATTTTCGGCCGCTTTGAGTGTTTCCCTAGCGTTGACCATCGCCTCTTGGCTGGCGGATCTCGCCAATGCCATTTCAGTTGCCGTCTGCCATTTGTCGAACGCAGCACGCCATTCTTCGGCCTCTGAAAGATGGCGGGCAACCAACTCGGGCCGACGTTCAATCTCTGCTGACCGCAACTGGATCAATGCACGTGCCACGTTTGCGTGTTGTTGTCTGCGGGTTGAGCCCAGCATGGATTGATAGGCGGTATCCCGAATAAGGGCATGACGGAAAACGAAATACCCTCGATTGTGCCCGCTTTCAAAGATCAAACCTGTTCGAGACAGCTCTTCTATACGAGATTGAATTTCCGCACTCGCAAGACCTATTGCAGAAGCCAGCAAGCTAGGCTCGAACTCCCGTCCAATGACGGCTCCTGTTAACGCGACTTGTTTAGCCTCTGGTGAGACCGCGTCAAGACGTGCCATCAGTGTGCCTTTCAAAGACGCGGGTATGTGGACTTGCCCGTGTTCACCCGCCTCAACAATCGCCCGGGCCAGTTCCTCGACGAATAAAGGCACGCCGTCCGTCTTCTCAATGATTGCGGCAATCAGAGCATCGTCGGGTGCTTTTCCGGTGACATTGCGAACTAGGTTCGAGACATGGGTCGTATCAAAACGACGCAGTTGGAGCGTATGTACGTGCGCTTCCCCGTCATCATGGGCAAGTTCCCAGCCAGGCCTGTGGGTAATCAAAATCATTAAAGGCAGATCTCCGCAAATTGCTTTGAAGCGATCCAAAAGAGCTTGGGTGGAAGGATCAATCCAATGCGCGTCCTCAACACAAAGAATAACAGGACGCGTGCTTGCGCGCACCTGAACCGTGTGGATTAACGTCTGAATCGTGAGGTCACGTTGCTCCTGCGGAGACATATCGAGAACGCTTCGGGCAAGAGCACTGTGAGGCGCAACCAGTGCGGCAAAGACGGGCAGAACCTTTTCCCATTCCAAGCCCTCTCGGCTTTCCAACATTTTTTTAACAAGGTCGAGAATTTGGTCGTCATCAAAATCTGTCCCCACACCAGCATCCTGAGAAATCCTCTGGGCGACAGGGTGGAACGGGCTACTGGTAAGGTAAGGAGAGCAGTTCAGCCTGATAATATCAGCTTCGCTAGTCGCTACAGCATTAGCGAGAAACTCTTCCGCCAATCGCGATTTACCGATCCCAGCTTCACCGGCAAGCAGAACAACCTCTCCCTGACTGTTCTGCGCACGGAGCCATGATTGTAAAAGGATACCTTTTTCGTAGTCGCGACCAATCATGACGCTGCCACTTTCGTCCCTGTATGAAGCTCGAAACCGGCTTTCCGCGCTGTGTTCTGATACGACAGTCAAAAGGGTCCGTGGTTCTTTGAAACCTTTCAGTTCGGTTTGTCCAAGAGACGTAAACTCAAATAGCCGATGCAAAGTTTCTTCGGTCTCCTCAGCAGATAAAACAACTGAGTTAGGTTCTGCGTGTTCCTGAAGCCGCGCTGCCAGATTGACAATTGGCCCCGTCATGGCTCCTTCTTCGTAGGTGTTCTCACCGATCGTATCGCCAACTACCACTTCCCCACTCGCGATACCTAACCTGGCTGACAAGGGCTCACCGTCAGGTGTTTTTAGCTCTCTGACCCGTCGAACGGCCTCAAGACCAGCCTTTACAGCGCGAACTGCATGATCTTCATAGGCTGTCGGCCAGCCAAAAAACACCAGGAGACCGTCGCCCAAATACTTCGAGACGTAGCCGCCATACCCTCTAACTGCACCTGCAACCGCATCCTGGAAGCTCTGCAGCAGTTCGCGCATGTCTTCGGGGTCAAACCGGTTAGTCAACTCAGTCGAGGCGACGAGATCAGCAAACAAAACTGTTAAGTGACGCCTCTCTGCGATCGCCAATGAAGCAGGCTTCCTTGCAGATAAGGCCACGCCTTGCGATCTATCCGAAATGGGAACCCGACCGACTTCGCATGCATCCGAGTCTACGGCTTGTGGCGATTGAGACGAGTGCTCTTGGCCAGTCAATTCTTGAACCGCTGCCAGGATGATTTTTCGGTGGCCCAGACTAACCCCAAGCTCTTTAAGGTCATCGTTTGACAGTAATGGTAGTACACGTGCGTCGATATCATGCTGTGCAAAAGCGTCTGAGTATTGACCCAGTTCAAGATCGTTCAGCCAATTGTCGATTTTAACCGCCATAACATGATCATGCTTAGATACGGGACGCTAATCAAGAAAACGCTGTAAAAACGGGCTGATTTTTGGCGGCCAAATGTCTGCATTGCCTTTGAAGGAAATGACACCTACCTATGCAACTTTTTTCGGAATGTAGAGGTTATTTGCAGGCAGATCTCTCTCAGCGTGCATTTGCTGCACTGCCGCGAAAGGCAGCTTTGGGCTGATATTGTTGAAAAACAACGTGTTGCTGGCGCAGAGAGAGGCGTACCGAACTGAGCGCGAGTGCCTT
>NZ_JBXWQF010000018.1:0-90410 GCF_059612245.1 Ruegeria sp. CDSA079
ATGGTGTCCTCCGTCAGATCTTCGACAACAAAGTCCTGATGCACCTGAGGGAACACCTCGTTGAGGTATTGCGACAGTTCATCCCGATTCATTGCCAAAGCCATACTTTCCCTCCTGCTCTTCCCGACCTAGAGTTGGCCCAACTTGGGATCGGAGGGCAAGATGGCAATTCTGGAACGTAACGACACAGGCGCAGTTGCGCGGCTTATAATGAACGCCCCAGAGCGGTTAAACGCACTGAGCGAAGAGATGCTGGAAGCGCTTCAGGCCGAACTTGATGCCTTGCGCGATGACAGAACCATCCGCGCGGTGATCCTGGCAGGTGCTGGAAAAGCGTTCTGCGCGGGGCATGACCTGAAGCAGATGACGGCCGGACGTCAATCCGAGGATGGAGGCAAAGCCTATTTCCAGGATCTGTTTGCGCGCTGCGCCCGGATGATGATGTCAATTCAATCCCTGCCCCAGCCCGTGATAGCTCAGGTCCATGGCATTGCCACGGCCGCCGGTTGCCAGTTGGTGGCGACCTGCGACATGGCCATTGCGGCCGAAGGCACGCGATTTGGTGTGAACGGCGTGAATATCGGACTGTTTTGCTCGACCCCCATGGTTGCGCTGAGCCGCAATATACCCCGGAAACAGGCTTTTGAGATGCTGACCACTGGCACATTCATCTCAGCCGAGCGCGCCGCAGAGCTTGGGCTGATCAATCGCGCCGTCCCGGAAATGTTGCTGGAACATGAGGCCGACACACTGGCCGAACTGGTTGCCTCCAAGCTTGGGGCCGCCGTCAAAATCGGGAAAGAAGCGTTTTATCAACAGCTTCAGATGCCTTTGGATCAGGCCTATGCCTATACCGGAGACGTAATGGCGCAGAATATGCTGCACCGGGATACAGAAGAAGGCATTTCCGCCTTTATTGAAAAACGCCCTCCGAATTGGACCCAATGAGGCAATTGTTTTGCATATTTTTTGCCACTGTTTTGATTTTAGCACTTTTCAAAACGGCGACTCTGTGGCAAAGCTGGGTCGAGGCTGAGGCCTCAGGACACTTTTGGGTCGTCGTGGGCGGAAGGTCCCTCCAGCTGGTCTCTCTCACCAGCGCTGACATTCCCGCAGCGGCGACCCCAAGATTCCCCTTTAAAATTGGCTAAATCAGCGCTGGCTGAGTTGCGCCCGATTGTGGTCTGCCCTATGTGGCAGCGCATGACACAAGTTTTGCATATTGTAGGCGGCGGAATGGCCGGATCCGAGGCGGCGTGGCAAGCGGCTGAAATGGGCGTTGACGTGGTGATCCACGAAATGCGCCCCACGGTTGGCACATTTGCCCATCAAACCGGCAATCTGGCTGAAATGGTGTGCTCCAACTCGTTCCGGTCGGATGATGACGAACAGAACGCGGTGGGCCTGTTGCATTGGGAAATGCGGGCCGCCAACGGGCTGATCATGACAACCGCTGATTCCCATCGCCTGCCCGCCGGAGGGGCTCTGGCGGTGGATCGCGATCCCTTTGCCGCAAGCGTCACTGCAAAACTCCGCGCCCATCCGCGTATATCGGTCACGGACGAAGAAGTGACCGCCCTGCCCGATGATGGCCAATGGATCTTTGCAACCGGGCCTCTGACCTCGCCTGCGCTGAGTGAAGCAATCCGCACGGAAACAGGTGCCGAGGCGCTGGCCTTCTTTGATGCCATTGCCCCCATCGTCTATGCCGAAAGCATCGATATGTCGAAGGCTTGGATGCAATCGCGGTATGATAAGGGCGAGACTGAAGAAGAGCGCACAGCCTATCTGAACTGTCCGATGGACCGCGATCAGTATGAGGCGTTCATCGACGCGCTTTTAGCCGCTGACAAGGCCGAGTTTCACGAAGGAGAAACAGCTGGCTACTTTGACGGCTGCCTGCCCATCGAAGTCATGGCAGAACGCGGGCGTGAGACCTTGCGCCATGGTCCGATGAAACCTGTTGGCTTGACCAATCCGCATGCGCCGGACGTGAAATCTTATGCCGTGGTGCAACTGCGCCGTGACAACGCATTGGGCACACTATTCAATATCGTGGGGTTCCAGACCAAGATGAAATATGGCGCCCAGACCGAGGTGTTCCGTATGATCCCCGGCCTTGAGAACGCAAGTTTCGCACGATTGGGCGGCATTCACCGCAACACGTTCATCAACTCGCCCACGCTGCTTGATGCGCAGATGCGGTTGAAATCGAAACCCAACATCCGGTTTGCCGGGCAGATCACAGGTGTTGAGGGCTATGTCGAAAGCGCCGCAATGGGGTTGCTGGCCGGGCGTCTGGCCGCTGCCGAAATCTTGGGCCGCGACCTGCCGGAATTGCCACAAGACAGCGCTATGGGCGCCTTGATCCATCACATCACGGGCGGGGCCGAGGCCAAGACATTTCAGCCAATGAATGTGAACTTTGGCCTATTCCGACCAGTAGACGGCCTGAAAGGTGGGCGGCGGGGTCGGAAGGACCGATACAAAGCCTATACGGACCGTGCCAAGTCGGAATGGAGCACCTGGTTGGAGCATTGCTGACTGGACGCACAATGTGGTCTCGGCTTAGCATGCAGTTATGACCGACAAGTTCCTAGACAGCACTTACAACCTCGGCACGCCACAAGAGACTGAATCGCATTACAAGAACTGGGCCGCGACCTATGATGAAGAGGTCGAAGATCACGGGTACGTCACCCCGGGTCGCGTAGCGGCGGCTTTGTGGTCTGTCCACCCCCACCCTGAAACTCGGATTCTGGATTTTGGATGTGGAACCGGACTTTCCGGTCAGGCTTTGCGCGCAGTCGGGTTTGAAATCATCGATGGCATGGACCCCACCCCCAAAATGCTGGAAGAAGCAAAGGCTAAAGGTGTTTACAAAACGCTGACCGGCTTTGATATCACCAAGCCTGCTCCACTCAAGCGTGATGCCTATTCAGTTATCACGGCCATCGGTGCCATCGGTCAGGGTGCAGCACCGCCAGAGACATTCGACGTTTTGATGCACGCTTTACCCAAAGGAGGACTGTTTGCGTTGTCTTTGAATGATCACGCGCTGGCAGATCACACATTCACATGCCGCATCACCGATTGGGTCGACATGGGGGCTGCACGTTTGCTGTTTCGTGAACATGGGCCACATTTGCCCGGCATCAACCTTAACTCTGACGTGTATGTATTAGAAAAAGCGTGACTCTTATAACGCGCTTCGCGCCTTCCCCAACCGGGCCACTTCATCTGGGACACGCTTATTCCGCATTGATAGCCAGCGACATGGCCACAGCTGAATGTGGTCAATTCTTGCTGCGGATCGAGGATATCGACCAATCTCGTTCGCGACAGCATTGGGAGGATCAGATCTATGATGATCTGGCTTGGCTGGGCCTGAATTGGCCACGTCCGGTTATGCGCCAGTCGGATCGCATGGCGGTCTACGACGCTGCCCTGAATCACCTCTGGGCGCAGGGCTTTCTGTATCCCTGCACCTGTAACCGCAAAGATATTGCCGCTGCAGCCAGCGCTCCGCAGGAAGGCGCACCGCTGCACGGGCCGGACGGAATAATCTATCCCGGAACTTGTCGAAATTTGCATGCAGGCAAAGACTTAACCCAGCACCCTCGTCCAAAACACGAAGCAGTGCGGCTGGACATTTCCAAAGCTTGCCAAGCGATTCACGACAGTTCCAGGTTTCAATTCACCGAATTCAGTTCAGGGCCTGACGGGGAAACCGGAACGATAGCCTTCACCCCTGATGAATTGGAAGCAACCGTCGGCGATGTTGTTCTGTCCCGTCGAGACATGGGTACGTCTTACCATTTGTCCGTTGTCCTTGACGACGCCGCGCAAGTAATCACGCAGGTGGTCCGAGGTCAGGATTTGTTCGAAGCCACCCGCATTCATGTTCTGCTTCAAGCGCTGCTGGACTTGCCAACGCCCGCGTATTTTCACCACGATCTGGTCCGTGATGATGCAGGCAAACGATTGGCCAAGCGCGACGATGCGCGCGCGATCTCGAAATATCGCGCTGAAGGGGCCAGCCCTGCAGATATTCGGTGCCTGGTCGGGCTTTGATCTGGCACTCTTACTCCATAGGAGCCATCAGTTCTGTCTCGTTCCCATCACGAACAGCTGTGTAGAAACAGGTTCGGCGATTGGTGTGGCAGGCGGCCCCGGTCTGACGCACCAGAACCAGTAGGCAATCCCGATCACAATCGATCCGAAAATCCACCAACTCCTGCACATGCCCCGAGGTTTCGCCCTTGATCCAGAAAGATTGACGCGACCGCGACCAATAGGTCACCTTGCCCGTTTCCAGCGTCTTTTCAACAGCCTGGGCATTCATCCATGCCATCATCAGAACCTCGCCTGACACATCGTCCTGCGCAATGGCCGGGATCAGGCCGGCGTCATTGTATTTCAGGGTCGCTGGATCAAACACGACGGTATCAGTCATCTCGAAAAACCTTTTGCATCCGGTGGGGTGACCACTATGTATGAGGAACACACGACGAGGGAAAGCCATGAGCGGCGAGAACGATCTGATCAAGTTGTACTCTGGGCGCATTCTGGCGCTGGCGGCGGATATTCCGCATCTGGACCGTCTGGACAACCCGGACGCGACGGTCAAGAAACGCTCGCCGCTGTGCGGTTCGACCGTGACGGTGGATGTGAAGGTTCAAGACGGTCGTGTCAGTGCCTTTGGTCAGGACGTCAAAGCCTGCGCCTTGGGTCAAGCCTCGGCTGCGGTTGTCGGGGATGCTATCATTGGCACGACCCGCGCTCAAATCGAAGCTGCGCGCGGCCAACTAACCGCCATGCTCAAGAAAGACGGGCCTGCCCCGGATGCGCCCTTTGACGGCCTTGAGGTTCTGATGCCTGCAAGGGACTACAAGAACCGGCACGCCTCGATCCTGCTGGTATTGGACGCCACGGCCGAAGCCATGGCGCAGGCGGAACAGGCGCACTGCGCCTGATTGTAGCTATTTAAGGTAAACCCGTTTACCTTCCGCTAAGATTTAAGGAGGGGTGGGTTTGAACAATTTGCTTGAACATTTCGTGACGCTTTGGGTCGTCATCGACCCGATTGGGACAATTCCTGTATTTATCGCTGTCACCGCAGGCCTCACCGCAGCATCTCGACGCAAAACGGCTTTGTTGGCGTCGCTCATCAGTGCCGGGGTTCTTCTTTTCTTCCTGGTTTTCGGACAATTGCTGATTGAGGCGCTGGATATAGGCCTGAATTCCTTTCAGGTGGCAGGCGGCATCATCCTGTTCCTTTTTGCGCTGACTATGATCTTCGGCGAAAGCAAACAAGAGATCGAGCAGCGGCAAGCTGAAGAAGATCAGGAAGACAAGTATCACAAGCAAAATCCGGCGATCTTTCCCCTCGCCGTGCCCTCACTGGCCTCACCCGGGGCGATGCTGGCCGTCGTGATCCTGACGGATAACCACCGGTACAGTGCAACGGACCAGGGAATCACTGCTTTGGTCATGCTGTCCGTACTGTTGGTTGCTTTTGTTCTGATGCTTCTGGCGGAGCCGATCATTCGCCTGATCGGTCATTCGGGTGCGGCGATCATAAGCCGTATCATGGGGATGATCCTGGCCTCGGTTGCGGTCAACTCCGTCCTGTCCGCGTTGCTTGAGATTTTCAAAACCGGCCAGCTATAAAAAAACCGCCGCACCTTCCGGGCGAAAGGGCGGCGGCAGGCATTGCGTGTCTCGTGTGGGGTCCGGTTCACCGCGCGGGGCCGAGGCATGGCCCCTCAAGGGGTTTGGGACAGGCAGGTCACCCTTGACTGAAATGGGGATGACAGCGCGGTTTTTCGGCACGAGATCGCAGGCAGAAAGGCTTAGAAACCAACCGGCAAGTGAAGGGCCACCATCAGGATCACGACCAAGGACATCACGCCAACTGCATCCTGAAAGATGGTCGATTGCGCGCGGCTGAAAGCGGTCTTGATCTGGGTCAGCATAGGGTCACCTCCGGTCAGAGTTTTAATCCTTTGTTGACCTTTTGTTCTCATATTTACCCGAGTCGGTAAAGAACTTTTTGAGAACATTTGTGAACTTTTCGGAACTTCTCGCCTAACCCACTGAAATCAAACGGATCGCCTGATCCTGTTTCATCAGCCAAAGTAGAACACGCGCCGCACGTCCCCGGTCTGAGGTCAGTTTGGGGTCGGCAGTCAGCAAAGCCCGGGCATCAGATTGGGCCACAGCCATCAATCCAGCCTGACGTTCCAGATCGGCAATGCGGAATTTTGGCAGGCCCGACTGCGCTGTTCCGATCAGGTCCCCGGCCCCGCGCATTTCCAGATCGGTTTCGGAAATGCGGAACCCGTCTTCGGTTTCGCGCAGAACCTCCAACCGTTTGCGCCCGCCGTCGCTGAGCGGCGGTTGATACATCAACAGGCACGTCGAGTCCGCGTCGCCGCGCCCCACACGACCACGCAATTGGTGCAGCTGGGCCAGGCCAAAAATCTCGGCCCGCTCAATGACCATGATCGTGGCGTTGGGCACGTTGACCCCAACTTCGATAACGGTCGTCGCCACCAGAACCTTGGTTTCGCCGGTCTGAAAGGCGCTCATGGCCGCGTCCTTGTCGGCGGGTGGCATCTGACCATGAACCAGCCCTACCACGCCTTCCCCCAAAATAGCGCGCAGGCGTTTGAACCGTTCTTCGGCTGCGGTCAGGTCCGAGACTTCGGATTCGTCGACCAACGGACAGACCCAATAACACTGGCGCCCTTCTTCAATCGCGCGACGCAGATGCGAAACGACCTCATCCATGCGCTGGGTGGTGACAATCGCCGTCTTGATCGGTTTACGTCCCGGCGGCTTTTCGTCCAGCACCGAGACATCCATGTCCCCATATTGCGCAAGCGCCAGACTGCGTGGAATCGGCGTCGCCGTCATTACCAGAACGTCGGCACCCTGCCCCTTTTCTGACAACTCCATCCTCTGCCGAACGCCAAACCGGTGCTGTTCGTCTACGACTGCCAGTCGCAGAGCCTTGAATTCCACATCACTCTGAAACACGGCATGGGTGCCCACCAGAATATGAATATTGCCCTGTTTCAGAGCCTCAAGCTTGGCGCGACGCTCGGCACCTTTGTCGCGTCCGGTGAGCAGTTCCAACACCACCCCGGCCTCTTCGGCCAATGGCCGCAACCCTTCCAGATGCTGGCGCGCAAGTATCTCGGTTGGGGCCATCATCACCCCCTGCCCGCCGGCCTCGACCGCAATCAGCAAGGCCATGAAAGCCACCAGTGTCTTACCCGCCCCCACATCGCCCTGAAGCAGCCGGTTCATCCGAGCGTCTGATGCCATATCTGCCGAGATTTCCGCGACCGCGCGGCTTTGGGCTCCGGTCGGGCGATAAGGAAGGCTGTCCAGCACCTTGGATTGCAAAGCTCCCGTCGCAACGCTGACGATTCCACGGGATTTTCGTTCCCGTTGGCGGGCCAAGGCCAGTGTCAACTGATGCGCAAAAAGCTCGTCATAGGCCAAACGCTGCCGCGCGGGTGCAAACGGGGCGACGTCATCCGCCCCTTGAGGGTTGTGCCCGGCTTGAATGGCCGAAGCCCAATCCGGCCAGTTTTGTTGCGCCACCTGCGCAGGGTCGATCCATTCCTCAAGCTCGGGCGCGCGCGCCAACGCGCTGCGGCTGGCCTTGAACGCGGTTTTCTGGGTCAACCCTTGTGTCAGATGATAGACCGGTTCGAATTCCGGGATTTCTTGGGCCTGTTCGACCGGTAGCATGTGGTCCGGATGCACCATCTGGGCCAATCCGTCGAACAATTCCAACTTTCCTGAAACCACCCGGCGCGATCCCTCAGGCAGCACCTTTTTCAGATAATCCCCGCGCGCATGAAAGAAGACCAGCTGGAAATCGGCCTGACTGTCTTCGACATGAACGCGATAGGCCCCACCCTTGTTGCGCGGCGGGCGATGCGTGCCCACCGTCACTTCAACTGTCAACGTGGCAGGAAGATCAGCGCGCTGAATCGTATCGCGCCTGCGCCGATCAACCACCGCGTATGGCAGACCAAACAGAACATCGCGCGGGCTTTCCACGCCAGTCTGTGCCATGACCTGCGCAGTCTTTGGGCCGACACCGTCCAGCGTCTCCAAACCCGCAAAAAGCGGGAAAAGCTGCTCGGGCCGTCCGCTCATGCGCCTTCGACCAGCTGTAGCCAGCCATCCTCATCCAAGGTTTCGATTCCCAGTTCTGCGGCCTTTTTCGCTTTCGATCCAGCGCCAGGACCTGCAACCAGAATATCGGTTTTCTTGCTGACCGAGCCTGAAACTTTAGCCCCCAACGCTTCGGCCCGAGCCTTGGCTTCGGCGCGCGTCATCTTTTCCAACGTTCCGGTAAACACAACAGTTTTGCCTGCCACTGGACTATCCGACGCGGGCGCATCTGGTGCAACGACCGTCAGTTCCTTGCGTAACGTGTCAAATGCGCGCCTCTCTTCCTGATTTGCAAATGCGTCGGACAGAGACAGACCAAGCGTTGCGCCGATCCCATCGATACCGATCAGATCAGACCAAGCCGCATTAGCCTCTGAAGGAACACAGGCTGCTACAATGGCCGCATCACGTACTTCTTTGACGCGGGCACGGCGGTCTTCGGCCAGCGCCGCTGCCCGTTCAGAATCTTCCGCCTCTTCGGCTTGCCGTTGAGCCAGAGCGGCCGGGCGCGCTGCGTCCAGCGCTTGCGCCATGGTATCCCACTCGCGGTAATACAGCGCCAGATCACGCGCGCCGACCTCACCCACATGTCGAATACCCAAGGCAAACAACAGGCGCGCAAACGGAATTGTCCGTTTTTCGTCAATCGCAGCAAACAGATTTCCGGCCGAAGTCTCCCCCCATCCATCCCGGTTTTTCAACCGGGCCAGATTACCCTTGTCGCGCGGTTCCAGTGTGAAGATATCCGCAGGCGTATTTATCGGCAGGACCGGATCATCGTAGAACATCTCGATCTGTTTTGCACCCAGACCTTCGATGTCAAACGCTTTGCGCGAGACGAAATGTTTCAACTTTTCAACAGCCTGCGCGGGGCAGATCAAGCCACCTGTACAGCGGCGCACGGCGTCGCCTTCCTCGCGGATCGCTGCACTTTGACATTCTGGGCAGAGGGTTGGGAACGCAAAAGGCTGAGCATCAGACGGGCGTTTCGAAAGGTCTACATCTGACACTTTCGGGATCACGTCACCCGCACGATAGACCTGTACCCAGTCGCCGATACGGATATCCTTACCCTCACGGATCGTACCGCCCTTGGCATCACGCCCGGCAATATAATCTTCGTTGTGCAAGGTCGCGTTGGACACCACAACACCGCCAACTGTCACTGGATGCAACCGAGCCACAGGACTGAGCGCGCCGGTGCGACCAACCTGAATGTCGATCGCCTCCAGCCTCGTCCAGGCCAGTTCGGCGGGAAATTTATGCGCAATTGCCCATCGCGGTGTGGTCGAGCGGAACCCCAAGCGCGCCTGGAGCGACAAGTCGTTGACCTTGTAAACAACACCGTCGATGTCATACCCCAAGGTTGAACGTTGCGCCTCAATATCCTGATAATGCTCTAACATCTCTTGAGTCGTTGCGCATAGGCGGGTCAGATCATTCGTTGAAAACCCAAGCGATTTCAGCCGATCAATCGCCCCAATTTGCGTGTCAGCCATGGGCTCTGACAGTTCTCCCCAAGCATAGGCGAAAAACTTCAGAGGACGGGACCGTGTGATTTCCGAATCCAGTTGCCGCAAAGACCCGGCCGCTGCGTTACGTGGATTGGCAAAAGGCTTTCCGCCCCGCTCTGTCTGTCGGGCATTCAGCGCCTCGAAATCCGCGTGGGACATATAGACCTCGCCCCGCACCTCTAGCACAGCCGGTGCGCCCTCGATCCTTTGCGGAATATCCGAGACCGTGCGGGCGTTGGCGGTGACATTCTCACCGACTTCACCATCTCCACGAGTTGCGGCTTGAACCAGTTCGCCATCCTCGTATCGCAAGGACAAGGATAAGCCATCAATCTTGGGCTCTGCTGTGAAAGCCAGCGGCGTGTCCGCGGCCAACCCGAGGTATTTTCGGATCGAACGGTCGAAATCGGCCACATCTTCATCGTCAAAGGCATTGCCCAGCGACATCATGCGCATGGCATGCGTGACCTTGGAAAACCCGTCTGCTGCGCGGGCTCCGACCTGTTCGCTTGGGCTGTCGCTGCGTTTGAGGTTCGGGAACTGTGCCTCGATCTCGGCATTCCGGCGTTTCAGCGCATCGTATTCCGCATCTGAAATCTCGGGCGCATCTGCCCCGTGATACAGCGTGTTCGCCCGAGACAACACATCCGCCAGGCGCGCCAATTCGGCGCGCGCTTGGTCTTCGGTCAGATCAGAGATGGAAATAGAATTGCTCATGGCCTCGCCCTGTCACGCGTTCTTGGACCTCAGTGATAGGGCGAGGCCATGGCCAGGTCCAGACGTGCTGAGCCGTGAGTGCAAAGTGCCGCCCTGGACCACCAGCGGCACAGGTGGTTCAAATCAGAGGCCGACAGCCATCCGCGTCTCGTCCAGAGTGTTGCTTTGCGGGTCGCGCAGCACATACCCACGCCCCCAGACGGTTTCGATATAATTCTCGCCGCCAGTCGCATTGCTGAGCTTTTTGCGCAGTTTACAGATGAACACGTCGATGATCTTCAGTTCGGGTTCATCCATGCCGCCGTAGAGGTGATTCAGGAACATCTCTTTTGTGAGGGTCGTGCCCTTGCGCAAGCTGAGCAGTTCAAGCATCTGATATTCCTTGCCGGTCAGGTGAACAGTCTTTCCATCCACTTCCACGGTTTTGGCATCCAGATTAACCGCAACACGACCGGTATGGATAATAGACTGCGAATGTCCTTTCGACCGGCGGATAATGGCATGAATGCGCGCCACCAGTTCTTCGCGATGGAAGGGTTTGGTCAGGTAATCATCTGCGCCAAAGCCAAAGCCTTTGATCTTGCTTTCCGTGTCATCGGCCCCTGACAGGATCAGGATCGGTGTTTCAACCCGTGCGATGCGCAACTGGCGCAGCACCTCATGCCCGTTCATGTCCGGCAGGTTCAGATCCAGCAATATAAGATCGTAATCGTACAACTTCGCCAGATCGATGCCTTCTTCGCCAAGATCCGTTGCATAGACGTTCAGGTTCGCGTGTGTCAGCATCAATTCAATGCTTTTCGACGTAGTCGGATCATCCTCGACAAGAAGTATGCGCATTTCTTACTGCTCCAATTCGGGTCAACAATTCCAATTAAAATTAAACCTGAACAAGAATGGTTAATCTGACGTTACCGTTGAATCATTTATTCACACTCTCCTCTAGGTTGTCGATATTTTTTTAGCGCGGTGGCCTTCAACGCCTGGACCCCATGCTCTGCAACGAGGGACACCCAGCCGTTGAATTCTTCATCGCTGATACCGTAATTCTTTTTTACTTCGGACAAGCTGATCAGGCCGTAAAGCACTCCACGCACGACCAGAATTTTGCGCGAAGCCACCCAACGCCGTGTATCCGCAGGCGGTAGATCAGCGCGTGTCAGTATGGAGCCGTCGGGGAGTGTCACTGACCGAGGGCCTTCAACTTTGTGCAAAAACATCTTTCAACCCTTTTATTACTGCATCACAGCTGACATCAGGCTACTTAAGACCGTGTGAAACCGCCCCTTGAGAATGTGTAGAATTTTCTTATATTCCGGCAGTCTTCTTTAACCCGAAACGGAACTGCTCATGGCCCTCGATACCGAGACTCCGCTGAACTCGCTTGGTTTTGCAAAGCCACCCTCGGAAACGCGGGTGGTTGTTGCGATGTCGGGTGGCGTCGACAGCTCTGTTGTGGCGGCTTATCTGGCTGATCAGGGCTATGACGTCGTGGGTGTTACGCTGCAGCTTTATGACCACGGCGCAGCCCTGGCCAAGAAAGGCGCGTGCTGCGCCGGGATCGATATCCACGATGCCCGCCGCGTGGCTGAAGAGCGCGGCTTTCCGCATTATGTTCTGGACTATGAGAACATCTTCAAAGACGCCGTGATCGACGAATTCGCCGACAGCTATCTGGCGGGTGCAACCCCTGTGCCGTGCATTCGCTGCAATGAACGGGTGAAGTTCAAGGATCTTCTGGAAACCGCCAAGGATCTTGAGGCCGACTGCATGGCCACCGGCCACTATATCCAGCGCAAGATGGGCCCCAACGGACCCGAGCTGCATAGCGCCGAGGATGCGAACCGCGATCAATCCTACTTCCTGTTTTCGACCACGCCGGAGCAGTTGGATTTCCTGCGTTTCCCTCTGGGTCACCTGCCCTCAAAAGACGCAACGCGTGAGATGGCGGCGCAATACGGGTTGTCCGTGGCCGACAAGCCCGACAGTCAGGACATTTGCTTCGTGCCCAACGGCAATTATGCCAGCGTGATTGAAAAACTGCGCCCGGGTGCGGCAGAACCCGGTGAGATCGTTCACGCCGACGGTCGCGTTCTGGCGCAACATAATGGGGTGATTCACTACACTATCGGGCAACGGCGCGGTCTTGGCATCGGCGGCCTGACTGAGCCGCTGTACGTCGTTAAGCTGGACGTCGATAAGAAACAGGTTGTTGTCGGCCCCAAAGAGATGCTGGCTACACGTGTCGTTCCGGTGCGCGAGATCAACTGGCTGGGTGATGAATCCTTCACGTCGCGTGATGAATGGCACCTGAAGGTCAAGGTCCGCTCGACCCGCCCCCCGCGTGAAGCAATCATCCGCCCGCTGTCGAACACCACAGCCGAGGTCGAGCTGCTAACGCCCGAGGAAGGTATTTCACCGGGTCAGGCCTGTGTGTTCTATACAGGTGAAGGCAGCCGCATCTTTGGCGGCGGCTGGATCTGGCGTGGATACTAAGCCGAAACCGGTTCAACCTCGGTTTCGATCTGGATCTGAAGCGCATCGTTGAAGCGGTTGAAGGCACCGCACAAAGCGATGCGCCAGGTCAGCTCAACGATTTGCGCGTCCGCGAACCACTCCCGCAGGTCAGACACTTCAGCGTCCCGCATACGGCCGGATCGTGTCGTCACAGCCTCGGCATAGCGCACCACGGCTTTATCACAGGCGTCCAGCTCTGGATGATCCTCAACGTTCGGCAGACGCGCGGCGCCTTCTGGGCTCAGGCCTGCGACGGTCAGCAGCGGTGTGTGATGTGAAACGCAATAATCGCAGGCGTTGAGCTTCGATACCGTTACCATCGCCAGTTCCAGCGCTCGCCGCGGTAGGTTCTGCTGTTCGCGCAAGGTCGTTAGCATTCCTGTAACGTGGTCCAGAACGGGTGGACAATAAGCCGCCACACGTGCCCAGTTATCGAACGGGCCATACGCGCCCAAAGCCGCGTGGGACGCGCGCGCCTCTTCAGTCATCTCCTGATCCGACAATGGGGGAATGCGAGTCATGGCAAAGCTCCTTTATTGGCCAAGATACCCCAGGCCGCTGCCCCTACAACAGCCGGATAGAGATCACATATACGAGACACGACGCGTCTCCTGCCGATCACACAATATCCGTGGGCGAGTTGAAGAGAATATAAAGCCCGACACAGACCATGATATACGGGGCGATCCGATCCAAGCGGGCGACACGGGGGCCGAGGCTCTTGGCGCGAGGCGCACCCCAGGCCGCGACAGCAACAAGTGCGGTGGCTGCCGCGACAGCGCCAACCAGCGCAGCAACGCGATAAGTTGGTGCCGAGTCTGCAAGCAGAGGCGTCATAACCGCAAAACTGTCGATCGAGAGGCTCAGGAAAAGCGTCACCACCGAGGTCACGGCCCCTTTGGACTCTGTTTCCCGCGCTTCAACGTTGCGATACTGCTTCCAGATGCCGCGCAACCCAAAAACCAGGGGCACGATGCCCAGATATCCGATCCAGAACGGAATACCGCTTTGGTTCAGGCCAAGTGCCACGGTCATCGCCAAGGTCAGAACAAGTGTCTGGGCGACCGCAAAGCCAATGATGGCGCGGCGTTGTTCCATGACCAAAATCAGGCCCAGCAAGACGGCCAGATTGTCGAGATTGGTGGAGATCACCGCGATTCCGGCAGACACCGCGAACAGCGCATGATCAAGCATAGTCGACCTGCATTCTGTCCAGTACGGCCCGCGCTGCACGCAAGCCGGGGTCTTCGCCACCTCGACCCAATCTTTCCATGGTCAGGCTCATGGCATGCTGTTGCGCGTCCGGGGCGTTGACCACATTGCGCAAGGCGTCAGCAATCTTTGCGGGTTGGCAATCATCCAGCAGACATTCCGGCACTGCACGCGTATCTGACACCAAGTTGACCAGGGTCACAGTGTCCAGTTTGACCATCCGTTCTGCCATCTTCTGCGTCAGCCAGTTGAGTTTGTAGGCAATGACCATCGGCGTGTTCTGAGCTGCAAGCTCCAGCGACACTGTCCCCGACGCCGCAAGCGCCAAATCGGCGACGCCGAAGGCTGCGCGCTTATAGGCCAGCGCCTGATCCGCACCTTCGTGACGCGGCTCCAGCACAACCGGGCGTCCGGGCCAGTCCGCCACCCGTTCTTTGATAAGATCGGTTGTCGCGCCTACAGTCGGGATCACCACACGATAATCTGCATGGTCTTCCATAAACAACTGCAATGCCCCGCCGAACGCGTCCGCCAATCGTTCGATCTCGCCCCGGCGTGACCCGGGCAAGGCCAGAAGGATTGGCGCGTCGCCCAGATCAAAACTGCTTCGAAATGTTGCAATCTCTTCCGGGGTGGCAATCGGTTCACTGGCCACAGGATGGCCGACAAAGTCGCACTCCATCCCTGCCCGCTCCATGTACGGCGGCTCAAAAGGAAGCAGCGCCAGCACATGGTCAATAACCTTGGCCATCTTGTCGGCCCGTCCCGGTCGCCAGGCCCAGACACTCGGGGCGACGTAGTGAACCGTGCGGATGTTGCTTGCGGCCTTAACGATCTTGGCAACACGCAGACTGAAATCCGGGCTGTCGATGGTGATCAACACATCTGGCTTCGTGTCCAGCACGGCCTGCGCCGTTTCAGATATCCGGCGCTTGAGATGGAAGAACTTCGGCAGAACTTCTACAAGGCCCATGACCGAGAGTTCCGACATGGGAAACCGGCTGGTCAGACCCTGCGCCGCCATCAGCGGGCCACCGATCCCGTCAAATTCAACATCGGGGATCAGAGTCTTCAGCCCCTCCATCAACGCGCCGCCCAGCCGGTCGCCCGAGGGTTCACCGGCGACCAGAAAGACACGCATCAGACCGCCCGCTCGCGGACGTACAGAAACAGACCCAGACGGTTGCACTCGGCGATGACCTGCTCTTGCCGCAACACAAGCACACCGCCTTTTTCCAATACGATCCCGGTCAACCCAGCCGCGACCGCGTCACTGACGGTATCGGGTCCTATGGCAGGCAAGTCGGCGCGCCGGTCCTGATCGGGTTTGGGCCCTTTGAACAGAATACCTCCGCCCGCATCCGGTCGTTGTGTCAGAGATTGCAGCATCCAGGCGGTGCCAAAAATTCCTTCAATCGCCAGAGCCTGGCCATTTAACACAGCGCAGGCTTGCCCTGTATCCGCAGCCCCCATTGCACGCAGAATACCAGCAGCACGGTCGGCATCGGCCATGTCGGCCTCGGACGGCTGCGTATCCGTCAGGCACCCCAGAGGCGGAAGCAAACCGGGCGCAATTTCGTGCGCGGCACGCATTTGCAGCCCTGCATTTTCAAGAATCCCGATGACCGCACGCAAAGCGCCGTCATCGCCGGACATGATCGCCCTTTGGATTACCGGAACCAACGGCAGGGTCGCTGCGTCAATGCGACTTGGGTCAATGGGCGGACGCCGAACGGCACCGGCCAGACAAATCTGGGTCACGCCTCGTGCTTTCAGATCAACAATGAAGCTGCCCAACTGCTCCAGCGGAAACACGACATCTGCGTTCAGATCGTCAGGCAAAAACCCTTCCATTGCGCAGATCAAAGGTCGGTCGGTCAGCTGAGCCACAACTTCGGTTGGCAGCGCCCCTGTTCCCGCAATCAACGCCAGCATAAGCTTACTTCCCCGGTGTCAGGAACGAGCGGTCACTGTGCCCGGTGACAAAGTCGACGATCCGCTGCACGTAATCGCTTTCATTGCCTTCGCCGATCCGGGAGGCACGGTCCATGAAGGTTCCATCGCCTTCGGACAATTCCTTGAACGCAGCGCGCAGCGCCGAAATATCCTCGCGCGAGACGCCTTTACGTTTCAGACCCACAAGATTCAGGCCGTCCAGCTCACCACGTGATGCCTGCACGAGGCCATAGGGAATAACGTCCTTGGGCACCATGGTCAGCGCACCAATAATCGCGCCACGCCCGACTCGCACCCATTGATGCAGGCCCGAGATGCCACCGACAATCACATCGTCTTCAACGATACAGTGACCAGCCGCACCTGCATGGTTGACCATGATGACGCGGTTGCCGATCTGCACGTCATGAGCCACGTGAACGCCTGCCATCAGTAGGCAATCGTCCCCGATCCGCGTCACGCCGCCACCTCCATCGGTGCCGGTATTGATCGTGACATGTTCCCGAATGCGGTTCCGTTGTCCGATTTCGAGTCGGGTGTTTTCGCCACCGAATTTCAAGTCCTGCGGGATTTCACCAATTACCGAGAAATTGAAGATGACGGTGTCTTCGCCAACCGACGTATCTCCGGTGACGACCACATGAGATTTCAGCTCAACCCGATCCGCCAGTTTGACATGCGCACCTACGTAGCAAAACGGACCGATGGTGCAGTCCTGCCCGATCTGAGCGCCCTCTTCGATAATTGCGCTGGGATGGATTCCGCTCATGTTGTTTTTTCCATGTCCCAATCCACATAGGCCGAAAACTCGGCCTCAGCCGCCACTTCGCCTTCAACCGTGGCCCGGCCGCTGAACTTGAAAAGCTTGCCGCCCTTTTTGCCGCGGACTGTTTCGACGTGCATCTCAAGAACGTCACCCGGCACAACCTTGCGGCGGAACTTACACTTGTCGATGCTCATGAAATAGATCAGTAGCTCAGTATCGATGACATCCATGCCAACACCCAGCATGACACCTGCGGTCTGGGCCATGGCTTCGACAATTGTGACGCCCGGCATGATCGGCGTGCCCGGGAAATGTCCCTGAAAATGCGGTTCGTTCATGGTCACATTCTTGATACCACGAGCCGACTGATAGCCCGAGATGTCTACCACCTTGTCGACCAGCAAAAACGGATAACGATGCGGCAGGATCCTCTGGATCAGCTGAATGTCGGCGCTTTTGGTTTCCGTGGTCATTGATCAGATATCCCGTTTTGGATGTTTCTTTTCCGCGTGGTTAGCAATACGGCAATCCAAGGGCAAGCAGCCCTATTCGCCGTTGTCCTCTTGCAGCGCGCTGCCATCACCGATTGCAGCATCGATACGGGCAATAGCGGCCTCGGTAATGTCGGCCGTGCTGACGACCACATTGGAACGTTCGATCATCACGCTTGCACCAAATTCACGCAGCAAGTCTACGAGGATGGGACGGACGATCTCAAAAAAAGTCTGTTGCGCTTTTTCGCTGCGCTGGGCCAGCGCATCCAGTTTGGCGCGCTGGCCTTCGCGATGAGACTGAACCTTGACATCAAATGCCTCGGCCAGCGGGCGAAACTCCTCGGTCGGCAAGGATGTTCGCTGTTTTGTCAGTTGCTTTTCTTCCTGGCTGAGCTCAGCCACGATCCGTTCGTTTTCTTCGGCCAGCAAAGCGCTTTCCGTTTCGACTTCACGTAGAACGCGCTGACCGAACGCTGAATCCGAAAACAGCTTCTCACTGGACAGCGTGACGACACTGGCCTGAGGCACCCCCAGCTGCTGTGCCTTCGCGACAGGAGCACCAAAAAGGACCGAAAAAACACACAGGGCCCGCATTGGGCCCCGTGCTATCATCAAGAGCTTGTTCAGCATCTGCGATCAGAACCGGGCCTGAATGGTCAGGTCAAAGTTCTGTTCCTTGTCGAAAGATTCTTTCTTGAGGGGCTGTGAAAAGTTGAACTGCAGCGGTCCGAAAGGCGTTTCCCACAGAACCGATATACCAATTACATGACGGATCGAGCCATTTGCGCCGACGATAGTTGCACCTGCAGTGTTCACATTGTCGATGTTGTAAAGGTTGCCAACATCATAGAACAAGCCACCGCGCAGCCCCAACTCTTCGGGCAAACCCAACGGGAAGTCGGTTTCGAACCGGGCAACCCAATAGTAGTTGCCACCGATAGCGTCATCCTGACCATTGGACAAATCACGTGGGCCAATACCGGCAGGTTCAAACCCGCGGAAAGTGTTGGGCCCCAACACGAAACGGTCGACGGCACGGCTGAAATCATTGCCAGTCCAGTTCAAAGCGCCAAGCTCAACCGTGGCCCGCAAGACAACTTCTTCGTTCCAAACGCGGGTTTGGGCAATACCACGCGCCGTGGTCTTGAAGAACTTGTTGTCTCCGCCAAGACCGGCCGCATCAACACCCACTTCGAACAGAATGCCCGAGTTCGGATCCAGACCACCGCGTCTGCTGTCATACACGTAGGACAGTCCCAGAGTGCTGGATGTCCGCTTGCCCTGTGCAATCTCTGACGAGATCACCGCGCCGTTTACCTCGTTGTCCTGCTGCGTCATCTCGCTGCGATCCCAACCATAACGCAGTCGCAGTGACGAAAGTTCGCCAATGGCATAAGTCAGCTGTGGGGTGAAGAACAAAGAACTGGTGTCATAGCTGGCAAAGCCCGAGTTTGTTCCCGACAAACCCAAACCCAGGTCAAAACGCAGTTTTCGGCCCAACAGGTAAGGTTCGGTGAAGCTTATCGAGTATTCCTCCGAATCCTGCGCGGTCGAAATCGTCAGACCAAGGTTCTGACCACGGCCCAGGAAGTTGGATTCGTTCAGACCAATTGCGATCCCGAAACCGTCCGTCACCGAGTAGCTACCACCCAGGCTGAGCGAACCGGTGGGTTGTTCTTCCACATCCACATCCAGGATCACCTGGCTGGGTGACGACCCTTCACGCGGCTCGACATCCGCGTTGGCGAAGAAGCCCAAAGCATTGATCCGTTCGGCAGCCTGACGAATTTCGCGGGGGTTGAACGGGTCGCCCTCTACCGTGTCAAACTGACGGCGGATGACGCGGTCCAGCGTGGTGGTGTTGCCTTCGATATCGATCCGTTCAACAAAGATGCGCGGACCTTTTGTCAGTACGAATTCCACATCCAGTGTCAGGTCGCGGTCATTGCGCGTGATACGCGGCTCGACCCGCAGAAAGTCCACGCCTTGCTTGACGCCCAGACGTTCCTGGCGGGCGATCGAGTTTTCAATCAGCGTGGGCGTATAGGTCACGCCCGGTTTGATCTTCAGCGCATCTTGATAATCGGCGGCGTTGATGCCCGGAATTTCGCTGACCGTCGTGATTTTGCCGAACGAGAATTTCTGACCTTCGGTAACGTTCATCACCAGAAAGAATGCATCCCGCTCGCGGGTAAACTCGACATTGGCACTATTCACACGGAAATCGATATAGCCGCGCGACAGGTAGAAATCGCGGATGACCTGTTTGTCGAACTCGATGCGGTCGCCGATAAACGTGTCGTTACGGAAGAAAGTCCGCAGGAATGTCGCCTGTTTGGTCTCAAGAACGCGGCGCAAACGGCGATCCGAAAAGGCCCGGTTGCCGACAAAGCTGACACGCTCAACTTCGATGGTTGTACCTTCCGATACTTCGAAAACCAGATCGACACGGTTATCACTGCGGCGAATGATCCGAGGGATGACAGTTGCGGCCACCCGGCCCTGTGCCGAATACACTTCGGCTATAGTGTCTGCATCCGATTCAGCGACCTGAGCGGTAAATACGCGGCGCGGTTCGGATTGAATGACGTCGAGCAGAACGTCGTCTTTGACGCGTGAGTTTCCTTCGATGCTGATCTGGTTGATCGTGGGGTATTCCTGAACTTCGATGACCAGAGTCGTGCCACTTGGCGTTAGCTCAACTGTTTCAAATACACCACTGTCAAGCAAACGCTGATAGGCGTCATTGATCTGTCCGGCTGTGACCGTCTGGCCCGGTTCGATTCCCGTTCGGGCGATAATCGTACCGGTTTCGATCCGGCGGTTGCCCTCAACCTGGAAGGAGTTGATCGTGAAGTTCTGCGCCTGCGCAGCGTTCGGAAATGCGGTCGAACTCGCTGCAACAAAAAGGAAAAGAACCGTTAGCGCCTGCCACAAAATATTGTTTGTCGGCATTTGCCCCCCGCAGGATGTGCCCGCGTCTCGCCTGTCAGTCATTTTGCGCTCTACCCAGAATTTTACGTCTTTAATGCTGAGTAACGGGATTGAATGAGCTTGTCAAAAGGCGAAATAGAAGCACTCGGGCACGCAGCCAGATCGGGGGGAGTTGTCGATTTAAGTAAGAATCACAATCCGGCCAGATAGACACCGGCTAAGTAAGCTGCACATGCCAGCGCCAGAGCGGTCATCGCAAAACTCAAAAAAACATCCCAGTTCAAAAGGAACAGAAAGCTGAAGCCCTGGTAGGATTTTTTGAGCGCTTTGGTCATGGCAATACCCTTTTCAACGCGAAAGACTATAGCCGTGAAATAAGGCGGGAATGCGGCCCAATTCTGCGCCGCGCGCCACAATCAGCAGAACAGATCGTTACTGACCGACAAAACCATCAGCGAGAGGATAAAGGTGATTCCAAGCGCCATGAGAATCCGAAGCGCTCTGTCACTGGGTGGTTTGCCGGCGACAGCTTCATAGGCGTAGAACACCAGATGACCGCCGTCCAAGGCTGGGATCGGGAACAGGTTCAGCAAGCCGACAGCTGTCGAGAGAACAGCGATGAAGAAGATAAAGTTCTGCGCCCCCTGGCTGGCCATCGCGCCCGAGGTTTCGGCAATCCCAATCGGACCGGAAATGTTGCAGGTACTGATCGCACCCGTCACCATATGCCACATACCAGACAGAGACCCTTCGATAATGCGACCCGTCTGAATGAAACCACCACGCAGGGAATCGTAGATACCAGCGGGTTCCGTTGCTGGGTCCAGCATCATGCCGCCGACAATCCCGATCCGCCAATGTGTGACGAAACCACCTTCCGGTTTCGGTTCATCCGTGCGGCGCGGGGCCAGAGCAAACTCCAGGTCCGACCCTTCCCGCCAAACATCCAATAACAGAACCTTTCCATCCGAGCTTTCGACGAAGTCCTTCAGCTGATCGAAGGCATAGATAGGCTCGCCGTTCACGGCGGTGATGACATCCCCCTGCTCAAGCTGGATATCCATGGCAGCACTGCGCGGAGCCACCTGTCTGATCAGCGGCGGGAACATCCAGGGGGCCTGAACATCCATCGTTTCGCCATCGCGGATTACCGTATAGTTCAGAACCGGTTCCACGAGCAGCGCATCGATGAAATCCTGCCAAGCACCCTCTTCATCATAATCCGGTGTCGGGATGCCTGCGATTGCAGTGATCACATCGCCTTCCCGCAGCTCCTGTACCGTCCCGGGCAGAGGTTGCAGAGAACCCACGGTCAACGGCTCGCGCGATACCCCCTGGGACCAAAAGATCATACCAAAGACCAAAATGGACATGGCGAAATTGAACGCCGGTCCAGCCGCCACTGTGGCAGCCCGCGCCCATAAAGGGGCCCCATGCATGGTGCGCCGCAACTCTTCCGGGCTTTGGGTCGCGATCTCGCCCATCGCCTCGTCATCCTTGCCCGACGCGGCATTGGCATCACCCAGAAATTTCACATATCCACCAAATGGTAACAGCGCGATCTGCCAGCGGGTGCCACGCTTGTCGACACGGCTCCACAATACCGGCCCGAACCCGATCGAGAATACCTCAGCATGGATGCCTGACCACCGTCCGACAATGTAATGACCGTATTCATGCACGGCCACGATGACCGACAGCGCGATGACAAAAGCCACAATCGTCCAAAGAAGATTGCCAAATTGCGGTATCAGCGAAAGTACGTCCAAAATTCTATCCTGCTCGTTCCACCACGGTGTCATCGACCCATTGTCGTGCCAAATGGTCCGTTTGCTGTACGTTATCAAGGGTCATCGGGGCATCAATAAGGCTGTCTGCGACATCAAAGCGGTCCAGAACCGCCGCCACAGCATCTGCCATGTCAAGAAATCCGATCCTGCGCGCAATGAAATGGTCCAACGCACGTTCTTTGGCGGCGTTGAAAACAGCGCCCGCCAGACCACCACGATCCATAACATCCCACGCCAATTTCAGCGCAGGATACCGCGTCAGATCCGGTGCCTTGAAATTCAACTGCCCCAGTTTCGCAAGATCAAGTTGTTTCACAGGAAGCTCACGCCGTTCTGGCCAGTGCAGGGCATACCCGATGGCATGACGCATATCTGGTTCGCCCATATGGGCCATCATCGCACCATCCCGAAACCCGACCATCGCATGCACAATCGATTCCGGGTGAACCAAGACCTCGATTTGTTCAGGCGAAACGGCAAAGTACTCATGGGTTTCAATCACTTCCAGAGCCTTGTTGAACATGGACGCGCTATCGATCGTAATGCGCTGTCCCATGTCCCAATTCGGGTGACTGGACGCCTGTTCAACCGTTGCATTGGCCAGTTCTTCCAACGGCCAGTCGCGGAAAGCGCCGCCGCTGGCCGTAATGATCACACGCTCCACCGCGCCGATGTCCTCTCCGACCAGCGCTTGAAACACGGCTGAATGCTCGCTATCGACCGGCAGCAATTGCGCGCCGTGCGCCTTGGCCGTGCGCAAAACCAAAGACCCGGCACAGACCAGCGTTTCTTTGTTGGCAAGCGCCAGCGTTGCCCCCTGTTTCAGCGCTTCAAGTCCTGGTGCCAGTCCCGCGGCACCCACGATGGCAGACATGACCCAATCCGCAGGGCGTGCGGCAGCTTCCGCAATCGCACGTGCCCCTGCCGCCGCTTCGACGCCGCTGCCGGCCAGAGCTGTACGCAGATCATCCAACCTGTCTTCATGCGCCGTCACAGCCAGTTCGGCCCCCAAACGGCATGCATCATCGGCCAGCTTCTGGATGTTTAAGCCGCCCGTTAAAGCCACGACCTCGTAGTCGTCTGGCGCGCGGGCGATCAGGTCGATTGTGTTTTGCCCGATCGAGCCCGTGGATCCGAGAATAGAAACCCTGCGCATTACATTCCACCTGGCGCATAGATCAGCCCCGCGATCAGAACAAACAAGGCAGCGCCCATCATACCATCAAAGCGATCCAAAAAGCCGCCATGGCCCGGGATCAGGTTTGAACTGTCTTTGACTCCAAACTTGCGTTTGACCGCACTTTCGACAATATCACCAGCCTGACTGGCCATTGAGGCCAAAACCGAAACAATAACGAAGGCCACTCCGAAACCGGCATGGGCCGCAAAGACAATCCCGACGCAAGCAGCAGCCGCCCAACCCCCTGCCGTACCCGACCATGTCTTTTTCGGACTCACCTTAGGCCAAAACTTGGGGCCACCTATCGCTTTGCCTACAAAATAGCCTGCAACATCCGTCGCAACCACGACCGCAATCAGCCAAACCATCCAGCCAAAGCCAGAATTCTCACGGATCGAGATAAAGCCTAGTCCAGCCCCAACGATCCAAACTGCAAACAACGCATACAGAATTTTCGACCGGCTCAACTGCCCCATACCCACCAAGGCGGGCGCGATCACCACGGGCAGTGTATAAACTGGCGGCAAATGATAGCTCAGCAGAACCGACGCGCTTGTAAGAATACCCAATTGAACGGCCACGCCAGGGCTTTGGGGCTCGATCATGCGCACCAATTCCCAGGCCATCAAACCACAGGCGACCGCAATAAAGGTTTCGAACCACACGCCACCCAGCCACACCTCAATCGCGCCGATCGCGACCAGTACCGCTGCCGAAAGAACTCGCGCCGTCAGGTCAGACCATCGGCCCTCGCTCATGCCAGAACCGCTCCGAACCGGCGTTCTCTCGAGCCGAAATTGCGACATAGCCGTTCAAGCTCGGTGGCGGTGAAATCCGGCCACAGGGTATTGATGAACTCATACTCAGAATAGGCGGACTGCCACAAAAGAAAGTTTGAAATTCGCGCTTCACCACTGGTACGTACGACAAGATCGGGGTCAGGAAGTACACGCGTATCCAGATACTTAGGCAACGTCTCCTCATCCACCTCGTCAGGTTTCAACCGTCCTTCAGCGACATCCCGCGCCAGTCTTTTCGTGGCGCGCGCCACTTCATCCCGGCCACCATAGTTTAGCGCCACGGTCAGATGAACGAGGTCATTGTTCTTTGTTTCTTGTTCCAGAGCATCCATCAATTCGGTCAGTTTTGTGTCCAACCGCACGCGGTCACCAATAAATCGTACGCGTACGCCGTTTTCAGCCAGCGTCCGGGTTTCTTTGATGATGTACCGGCGAAACAGGCTCATCAGCCCCGCCACTTCAACCTGTGTCCGCTTCCAGTTTTCAGTCGAAAACGCAAAAACGGTCAGATACTTGATCCCCAATCTTGGGCAGGCTTCGACGATCTCGCGAACCCGACGCGCACCGGCGTGATGACCGAACAGCCGGGGGCGGCCACGCGCCTGAGCCCAGCGACCATTGCCATCCATGATGATGGCGACGTGACGCGGGCCGCAGAGCAGTTCGGGTTGGGGATCTTTGGGCATCAAACCAGCTCAGACCTGCATGATTTCGGCTTGCTTGGTTTCAAGTGCTACATCAACCGCCTTGATCATCTCATCCGTCAGATCCTGAACTTCGCTTTCCCACAGCTTCTGATCGTCTTCCGACATTCCGTCTGCCTTGGCTTTCTTGATCTGGTCCATACCGTCGCGACGCACATTGCGGATCGCAACACGCGCGCTCTCTGCATATTGCCCGGCAACTTTACCCAGTTCGCGGCGGCGTTCTTCGTTCAGTTCGGGAATCGGCAACATGATGATGGTGCCGTTCAGCTGAGGATTGATACCAAGGCCGCTTTCGCGAATGGCCTTTTCTACCTTTCCAACCAGTGACTTATCCCACACATTTATAGTCACCATTCGGGGCTCGGGCACGTTTACTGTGCCCACCTGGTTGATCGGCGTCATCGAGCCATAAGCGTCAACCATCACCGGCTCAAGCATCGATGCCGAAGCACGACCCGTGCGCAGCGAGGCAAATTCGGTTTTCAGATTGGCCATGGCGCCATCCATGCGGCGCTGCAAATCATCGATGTCCAGTTCGAAGTCGTCAGACATGCTGCTCACTCCCCGTATTCAGGTACTCTTTGGATGGGTCTTACGCCATCACAATTGGGATGTATAGCAATCATGGTCGGGAATTGTATCAATGGCCAGAGGTGTTGCGACCATTTTGTACCAACTTGACACAGCTCCAGCCGAGTGACCTCGGCCAGAGCTGCCCGGATACCCAAATCTATGCGTTCACATCAACCACAACGCGGCCCTTGACCTGCCCTTTCAGGATATCGGCACCCAACTGAGGCAGATCCGAAAGTGCGGCGGGCTGGACCATCGCGTCCAACCTGTCCATCGGCAAATCAGTGGCGATCCGCTTCCAGGCGCGCAACCGGTTGCCATAAGGCTGCATCACGCTGTCGATCCCCAACAGGTTCACTCCACGCAGCAGGAACGGAATCACCGTCGCGGGCAGCGCCGCGCCCCCGGCCAAACCTACCGCTGCAACCGAACAGCCATATTTCATCTGACCCAGAACACGCGCCAGCATCTCGCCACCCACTGCATCCACGCAGCCAGCCCAGGCCTCGCTTTCCAGCGGACGTTTGGTGGTCTCGTTCAGGTCATCGCGCGGCACAATGGTCGTCGCCCCCAATGACTTCAGATAGTCACCGGTTTCGGGCCGCCCGGTTACTGCGGCAACCTCATATCCCAGATTGCCCAGAATGGCCGTGGCGACCGACCCGACACCGCCAGCAGCCCCTGTTACCAGAACCGGCCCTCGATCCGGGGTCAGCCCGTGATCCTCCAGTGCCATGACCGCTAGCATGGCCGTGAAACCGGCGGTACCGACAGCCATGGCCTGCCGCGCGTCCAACCCGTCAGGCAGCGGGACCAACCAATCGGCCCGCGCATTGGCTTTCTGAGAGTAGCCGCCCCAATGCGCCTCACCGACACGCCAGCCGGTCAGAACAACCTTGTCACCGGGTTTGTAGCGATCATCTGACGAAGCTTCGACCGTACCGGCAAAATCGATGCCCGGCACATGCGGATAGGCCCGCACCAGCCCGCCCCCTTTGGGAGACAGGCAAAGACCGTCCTTGTAGTTGACCGTTGAATACTCAACAGCAACGGTGACTTCACCTTGCGGCAGATCATCTTCCGACAACTGTTTGACCGATGGGCTCGCCAATCCGCTTTCTTCGTCCTTCTCCATCACCAGAGCATTGAACATTTTCAAATCCTTTCGTGTTTCTGCGCCTAGCCCGGTTCTTCACCTGGCCCAAAATATCCCGGGGGAGTCGCGTAGCGACGGGGGCAGCGCCCCCAACCCCCCTTTAAATCCAAAAATGCGCCTGCACGGTTGCGCGACGCATTCCATCCGGTGTTTCCACGTCCAGTTCCGTTCCCGCTTCCCAGTGGCTCAATCGCACCATGCCAATCGCCACGTTGGTTTTGAAATCAGGCGACCAGGCGGCGGACGTCACCTGACCGACCCACTTTCCGTCCGCGTAAAGACCCCAAGGCCGATCGCAGCCCGGCACAGGATCGCCCGCAATCGCGATAGGTCGGATTTGCTGAATGGGCCCTTCCTTGGCCACGCGCAGCAACGCGTCGCGACCGATGCAGCCGATGGCCGTGTGTGTGTTGCAGAATTTGCCCAAACCACATTCATGTGGGGTGTTGTCATCAGTCATGTCATTGCCATAGGACAACAAACCGCCCTCGATCCGCTCGATCAGGTTTGGACAGCCTGCACGCACCCGAAGATCTTCGCCTGCACCAAACAACGCGTTCCAGAGGGGCATACCAATGTCGCTGCCCTCAACATAAATCTCAAACCCGCCCTGTTTGGAATAACCCGAGCGCGCCACGGCCAGATCGCGCCCTTCAAATTCGAACATATCGAACTTGAAGAACCGGATGTCCCGTACTCGGTCTCCAAACACGCGGGCCATAAGCTCATCTGCCTTGGGGCCCTGAACCGCAAGCGGCGATACATCCGGTTCGTCCACCAACACATCCAAACGATACCCTACGGCGATCCCTTTGACCCACAGCAACAAGTCACTGTCAGCAATCGAGATCCACCAACGGTCTTCAGACAGTTTCACCGCCACGGGATCATTCAGCATTCCACCCGTTTCATCAACGATCGGCACATAGAAACACTGGCCGGGCAACATCCCTCGCAAGTCGCGCGGAGTCAGCATCTGCATCAGACGTGCGGCGTCCGGCCCGCGCAGTTCAACCTGACGTTCACAGGCCACATCCCACACCTGCACATGGGTCTTCAAATGCCGGTAATCGGCCTGAACGCTTTCGAAAACAGTGGGCAACAACATACGGTTATATACCGTATACCCCTTGACCCCAGCGGCTTCGACCCCATCCGAGAATGGCGTGCGCCTCAGGCGGCGAGAAGCAGATATTTGCGGCATTCAAACCTCCTGTGGCATGAAGACAAGATCACTGACGGGTGCTTGAGATCCAGCCTCGGTCAGCATTTTGTGCAATTGTCCGCGGTGGTGGGTCTGGTGGTTGAACATATGGATGACGCAACGCGCGTAAGGTAAAGTAATGTCGGCCTGTTTCGCGGCCGAATACCATGTGAACGGACCTGTCAGAGGTTCATCCTCCAGGGTTTCCGCCCATTTGATGATCCGCGCGTCGATCTTTTCACGCAGGGGCAGCCACGCAAGCAAGTCGGGGCACAGATACACGCTTTCATGAATACCACCGCCTGCGCGGTGAACGTTGCTTTCCGGTCCGTCCCCATTTTCAAAACGAGACATCCAGATCCAATCACCCCAAAGCAAATGGTTGGCTGTGCCCAGTATCGAGCCAAAAAAAGCACCACGTTCGAGGATCAGTTCTTCGTGAGAAAGTGCCTGAAAGAACTCCGCCAACTGCTTGTTTTGCCAATGATTGTACTGCGCCATCTCACGTGCGTATGCGCCGGTGATCATCACTTTGGCCCGCGCCAGTCAATCGGGCAAATTTCTGCTGACTTTCCGCCAAAGTCCCAAACCCGACCGTAATCACGCACTTTCGATTTCGTGCCCCGTGCCACGATAATGTCCGGTCCCATCCAGTATTTCGAGTTCGATACCATGACAGGATGCTCTGGATCTTTACCGCCGAGCATCTCGATCTCGCCCTGAATCTTGCGACCTATCATGATACGACGCTTGGTCCCGTCGCGTTCAATCTGAACCGGTGCGCGCTCGGCCCCTATGATCTCGCTGACCAGCATGGTGAAAAGCCCGGTGGTACCGCCCGCTTGTCCGCTGAAGATTTGCAGTAAACCATTGTAGGCCTTACCGCTGGCCCGTTCGTCGACATACGCCGCCACTTTCCACTGACCTTCGCCCATCCGGCCCGGAATATCGACCAGCAGTCCGACATTCAGCCCCGACAGATCTTCGCCCTCGTAATGTCCTTCATCAACGATGATGCCCATCCAGGCATGGCAATGGCCCTCGGTCGGAGGATGCGCGCCCAGCGACACAACACAGGGGCAGAACACATCGCACGAGCAGTTCAGGATCAATTCGCCTTTGATCGCCCATTCAGTCGGGCTCATCTCGCGCCGTTTAGGGTTTGGCATCCGGCTGTCGATCCGCTGGCTGATGGGCAACCTATCGGCTTCTGGTTTTCTGTTTTTTGCCATTGGCTTAACCTCCGTAGCTAATTGGATAGACGAGCAGGACCAGACCGCCCGCTATTAATGCAAACCCCATGGGCCGCGTTATCGCGTGCCCGATCTGGGGGAGTTTTTCCAAAACCATGAACAGCGTCGCGAGACCCATCCACAACAGGCTCATGACACCGCCCACAAATCCCAGCGCCATAAAGCCCCAGCAGCAGCCGACGCAAAACACGCCCAGGCCTAATCCCATGCGAACACCACCCGCGAAACCGGTTTTCCAGTGGCCTAGAAAATAGGTCATAGGGGCGTGACAGACTCCGTGGCAGACCTCTTTCGCACGGGTGAACTGAAAGGCCCCAACTGCGATCATCAATCCGCCCGCAAGCCAGCCGGACTTGGTTATGCCCAGCATATCGACCACACCGCCAAACAACAAAACCAGCTGAATTCCTGCAATCAGAGCCGCAAATCCAACCCAGACGATCGAATACCCCGCCAGAACGCCCATCCAGCCCGCACGGCTGCCATTGGCGCTGCGGATCAGGTCGTCATAGCTTCGCAGGGTTGGTACAAGCGTGGGCAGCATCATCGCCGCCATCATGATCGCCCACATTGAGAACAGCGGCCCAAACTCGGCCATCGGCATATACATGTCCATGCGCGGGTCCATGGCCGCCATGGCCTGCCCCATAGGCCCTGGGCGACCGATCATATCAAGGTCCATGTCCCGGCTCATTGAAAACATGACCCACCACGCCCACAAGATCAGGACATAAAAGCCCAGCCACATTCCGCTGCGCAGCCACGTACGACTCACTTCGGCCTCCCGACTCAACTCCCTTGCTTTTCAAATGTCAGACTTTTAAATGTCAGACAAATAAAAACTTGCCCGAGGTCCCCTGAAGATGAAAGCCGCGCCCCGGAAAACCGCTGACCTGTCCGCCCAGATCGCGCAAGCCATTCGGGATGCGATTGTGTCAGGTGAGCTAATCGTCGACGCACGCCTGCCTTCCGAGGCTGAGCTGTCCGATCAATTCCAGGTCTCACGCCCAACCGTGCGTGAAGCGTTGAAACGGCTTGCAGCACAATCCCTGATCCGCACACAACGCGGCGCGTCAGGCGGCGCTTTTGTGAACCGGCTGAGTTTTGAGGACGCCTATTCCCAGCAGGTCACGACCTCGATCCTGCTGCTTTCAATGAACGCCGTCAGCTTCGATACCGCCTGCGAGGCGCGCTATGCTCTGGAAAGAGCCTGCGCCCCGTTGTCTGCACAGCGACGCACAGCGGACCAACTGGCCACTATGCGAGCCGAGATTTTCCGTCAGTCCCAGCCCGGTCTGACGGATGAAGCATTTTGCGCTTCAGATGTCACCTTCCACCGTGCGCTGGTGGACGGGGCGGAAAATCCGGTGCTGTCTTACCAACTGGCCGGAGCTGTAGAAGCGATGCAGCCGCTGATGAACATGATCACCTTCACAGCGCGGTCCCGCGAGGAAATTATTACGTTGCACTCCAGAATAACCGACGCGCTTGAGGCACAAGACGCTGCAACCGTGGACTCAGCCCTGATCGATCTGGAACACTATACCCGACAGCTGGCACAGGATGTGGTCGAGAGCAAACGCAAACCCGCCTAAAGGCGCACACGCACTCAGCAGACGAAAGGCAGAAGAGCAGGTAGAATGTCACCCGGCGCAAGACCGGAACTCTCAATACGAATTGAAGACCAATGACTTACGGGAGGACGTTATGAACACTAGACCGGACCCAACCTTTTATCCATCCGCCAAACTTGCGATGGAGGGCCCCACTGAAACGCTTGCTTTCACCTTGATGCTAAGCCCTGATTTTTCGCAGCCCGACGGGCTGGCGGTTGTGAATGTCGATCCGACATCCGACGATTTCGGGAAGATCGTACATCAGGTGATCATGCCAGAGAAAGGCGACGAGTTTCACCATTTCGGTTGGAACGCGTGTTCATCCGCTTTGTCACCGCTGACCGGGCACGCCTTTTTAGAACGACGCTATCTGATCATCCCAGGTATTCGCTCCAGTCGGATATACATCATTGATGTTAAAAACCCGCTCGAGGCGAAGATTCACAAGATCATCGAACCCGAAGAAGTCTTTGCAAAGACTGGGTATTCCCGCCCGCATACGATCCATTGCGGACCCGAAGGCATCTATGTCAGCACACTGGGCGGTGGTGGTCCCGACGGCACCGACGGACCTCCGGGCATTTTCATCATGGATTGCGAGAGCTTCGAGATCATCGGGCGCTATGAGATCGAACGCGGTGTGCAGGACAAGCACTATGATTTCTGGTGGAACCTGCCGCGGGATTACATGGTCAGCTCTGAATGGGGCCTGCCCCCGCAATTCGAAAACGGAATCGTTGCCGAAGATCTGCTGTCGAACAAATATGGCCACCGCATCCATTTCTGGAACCTGCGCAACCGGACAAATATCCAGACCATCGATCTGGGCGAAAATCACCAGATGGCGCTGGAAATCCGCCCGGCCCATGACCCGGTCAAGCAGTACGGGTTCTGTGGCGTTGTTGTGGATACCACCAACCTGCAAGGTGCGATCTTCACCTGGTGGCGCAATGATGACGGCACATTCGAGGCCAAAAAGACCATCACCATCGATCCGCAACCTGCTGATCCGGATGATCTGCCAGATTTGCTCAAAGGGTTTTCGGCTGTGCCACCTCTTGTCACCGACATCGATCTCAGCCTGGACGACAAGTACCTCTACGTCTCGTGCTGGGGCACAGGAGAGATGCACCAATACGATGTGTCGGACCCGATGAATCCCAAACTGGCGGGCATGGTTGAAATCGGGGGGATCGTAAAGAAAACCAAGCATCCGAATGGCCAGAATTTTGGCTATGGCCCTCAAATGGTTGAAATCAGCCGCGATGGCAAACGCGTCTACTGGACCAATTCGCTCTATTCCACATGGGACGATCAGTTCTATCCCGGCGAAGGCGGCGCGGCCATGGTCAAAGCGGATGTTGGCGAGAACGGCGGGCTGACGCTGGATCCGAAATTCTGGGTCGCGTTCCCTGACGGCTATCGCAGCCACCAAATCCGATTAGAGGGTGGAGACTGTTCGACCGACAGCTTCTGCTACCCATCGGTCTGAGTTGGACGTTTTGATGACATCAACGGCCGGCCTTTGGCTGGCCGTTGTTCTGAGTGGCGCCTATCACGGTCTGAACCCCGGCATGGGCTGGCCGCTGGCGGTATCATCTGCCTTGATGGAACAACGCCAATCCGCCCTATGGCAGGCGCTGGCGGCTTTGGCAGGCGGGCATTTCGTGGCCATGCTGGGGGTGTTGCTGCCTTTTGCCCTGATGACGGTTCTGGTCGATTATCAGAAAGAAATCCGAATCGGAGCTGCGCTGATCGTCATCGGGATGGGGCTGTTCATCGCCATCACCCGCCGCCATCCCCGTTTTCTGTCACGTATTCCTCCAAGCAAACTGGCGTTATGGTCTTTCCTCGTCGCGCTCGCCCACGGGGCCGCCCTGATGCTGGTTCCAATCTATCTGGGTCTGTGCGCTGTTGATGAACTGGACGCTGGGCATCAAGCAATTTCTCAGATCATGACAACCAACACCCTACTGGTTCTTGGTGTTGCCGCGTTGCACACGGCCGCCATGGTTCTGGGCGGAGGTCTGCTGGCCTTCGCCGTCTATCGCTGGCTGGGCCTGCAGGTTCTGACGCGCAGTTGGTTCAACCTGGAACTCATCTGGGCGCTGAGCCTTATTCTGGTCGGAGGTCTTGGCCTTTGGTCCGCGCTCGGGTGAGCTTGTACTTTGTTTTGAAACGCGCTTTGTCCTCGGCAAGACAAATACGGAGCTTCCAAATGCAAGACCAAACCCGCCCAACCGAAATGCTGCGTCTGGGCAGGAACAAAGACTGGCAGGCCGCCACCACCCACGCCTTCACGCGCGAACTGTCCGACGGCACCCTGCCTCAGGACAAGATGCGTTGGTACTTGCGGCAGGATTATCAGTTCGTAGACGGGTTTGTGCGCCTGCTGGCCAGTGCCATCGCGCACGCTCCGACACTCGCAGACAGCGTGCCTGCCGCGCAGTTTCTGGCGGTGATCACTGGCCCCGAGAACACCTATTTCCTGCGTGCCATGGAAGCTTTGGGCACAGAACCCAGCACTGACCCCGCGCCTGCCACACAGGCGTTTCAGGACCTGATGGCCGAGGCGGCAGCCTCTGGCCGATACCAGAACATGCTGGCCGTGCTTGTTGTGGCCGAATGGGTCTATCTGAGCTGGGCCAGCCCGGAAAATCCACCCAAAGACGGCTTGCCCTTCTGGTTTGCCGAATGGATCGCGCTACATGCGGGCGAAGGCTTTGAAAGCGTGGTCGAATATCTGCGTTGCCAGTTGGACAAGGTCTGGCCCACGCTGGATGCGGCTGAACAGGCCGAGGTCACGCGGTTGTTCCATCGCGCGGTCGAACTGGAACGCGATTTCTTTGACGCGGCCTACGCGGCCTGAACCACAAGGGGGCCGGAATGGTCACAACATTGAACGTCATCGCCGCCTTGCTGACCGTTGGGTTCGGCGCGTTTGGATTTCTGGCCCCGGCGCACACAGCGTCTGCTTTGGATCTGGCGCCCACCAACAGCACAATGGGACTGTCCGAGATGCGCGCCTCGGTCGGCGGATTGTTTGTTGTGACCGGACTTGTCGTGATCTGGCTGAACAATCCGATGGCCTATGTGATGCTGGGCGTTGTCTATTCCGGGGCGGCTTTGGGCCGGTTCGTGTCGATTGCACTGGACAACCCGCCATTCGCCAAGGCGTTGATCTTTGGGGGAATTGAGCTGGTTCTGGCGGTTTGGCTGATTGCTGCGAACTATCACAAAGCGTCTTAACCGGCTTAAGATTTAAGCGGTTCAGACGCCATTCCGAGTTTGCATCCGCCCATCACCTCACCTATATAAGACATGTCCTTCTGGACTATGGACATAAACGCGCTCGTAATAAGCGGATCGGACCCGGGGGCGGTACCCGGCGGCTCCACCAATCATCCTTCGTTTGGGGATTTTGGGGCCGAAACAGGATCGACGAACGTCTAAAGGGGTTAGCTTTGTCTCGGCTGTCTGCCACCGTTACCGGCGAAAATAGTACAATTGCAAACGACAATCGTGCTCCGGTTGCAGTTGCTGCGTAAGCAGTAACAAGACCGAAATCTAAGCCCTTGCGCCTAGCCGCGTAAGGCGGGGTTCGCAGGTACCTGGCAACAGAAACCTGCATAACCCCCAATAGGTCTGATTTTATTGCCCTGCTCTGCGCGCATTCAGAGTTTGTTCATTCCTGCCTGTCATCATGCCCTCACTTGGACAGGAGAACTGGGATGACAAATTCAGAGATACTCAGAACATGGTATTCTGAGGTTTGGGAAAACGGAAACACCGAGGCGATCGATCAGTTCTTTGCACCTGAAACAACGGCGGAAGGGCTGATTCCTGAAATGCAGGTCGGTGCTGACGATTTCCGTGATCTGGTCACGGCCTTCCGCCATATCCTCGGTGACATCAAGGTAGAGCTGCCCAAGATAATCGAAAACGAAGATTGGGTCTCGGCCATCCTGCATGTGCATACGTCCCGCGCCGACAATGGCGCACCGCTGGAAGTGACCGGTCAGGTAATGGCGCGGTTCAAGGACAACAAAATGGTTGAGGCGTACAACCACTTCGATTTCGTCTCGTTTTTTGAAGAACTGGGCCAGTTTCCCGCAGACACCCTGCCCGTTTGCATGACCGGGCAAAGACTGGACTGGGCCTGAATCCAAAGCAATCTTGACCCCAACGGTGCTTGCACGGTAGCAAGAGCCATGGGGTAAAATTGCGAACGCCCCGTGAGGCGACAGCCTAAGTTTCGCATGTATCCGAAATAGCTCAGGAGACATGCCATGGCTGCACCCAATTCAATAACACCGAAACAACTATTGCGCCTGATCGGAACGTCCCAGGCGCCGGTCTTGGTCGATATCTGCGTGGATGCCGACTTTGACGACGATCCTTTTTTCATCCCAGGTTCCGTTCGCCATGCCGCCAAAGATCTTCCGGGGCTTCTTGACGTCATTGCGGACCGCCCCAGTGTCATCATCTGTCAAAAGGGTAAAAAGCTGAGCCAGGGTGTCGTGTCATGGCTTCGAAGCGAGGGTCAGCAGGTCGAGTATCTGGAAGGTGGTATGTACGCATGGCGAGATATGCCGGGCGCTCCACGTATTCCCGCCTCTGCTATTCCGCCGTTCCACGACCGCGGAACCCTATGGGTCACACGACATAGGCCCAAGATTGATAGAATTGCCTGCCCCTGGCTGATCCGCCGGTTTGTGGACCCTAATGCACGTTTCTTATTCGTCGCCCCGTCAGAGGTTCAAAGCGTCGCCGATATCTTTGGTGCGGTCCCGTTTGATATCAATGATACGTTTTGGAGCCACCGCGCAGACAAATGCACATTTGATACGATGCTCGACGAGTTCAACCTACACTTGCCTGCGCTGGATCGTTTGGCAACCGTCGTTCGCGCAGCAGACACCAATCGACATGACCTCGCACCAGAAGCCGCGGGATTGCTGGCCATCTCGGTCGGACTATCCCGCCAATACCGTGATGATCATGAGAATCTGGACGCAGGATTGTCTGTTTATGACGCCCTGTATCGCTGGGCCCGCGACGGCTTTGATGAAAGACATGACTGGCCAGCGGAGCGTCACACATGACGCCGACACTGAATGAGTTGGTCAAAGTATTTGGTCGTATCGGCCTGTTATCATTCGGCGGTCCGGCGGCACAGATATCCCTGATGCATCAGGAATTGGTTGAACGTCGACCTTGGCTGGATGAACAGACCTATCTGCGCGCCTTGTCACTGTGCATGTTGCTGCCGGGCCCCGAGGCGATGCAACTGGCCACCTATGCCGGCTGGCGCTTGCGTGGGGTCACCGGCGGCTTAATCGCCGGCAGCTTGTTTGTCTTGCCCGGAGCCTTGATTATCGCGATCCTGGTCGCGCTTTATGTTGCGTTCGGAGATGTTCCGTTGGTGCAGTCGGCCTTTATCGGCATCAAGGCCACCGTCATCGTGATCGTCCTGCAGGCGCTGCGCAACCTTTCGCGCAAGGCTATGACGGACAAGGATCATCGTATCATCGCTGCGCTGTCCTTCCTGTCCATTTTCCTGCTGAACCTGCCCTTCCCGCTGATCATTTTTGCTGCCGCACTTTGGGGATATGCGACATTCAGAGGCCCGTTCGAACCACCTGAGCCGAACCAAACATCGCAGCTTGCACGCTCTGCCCGAACGGCCGCTATCTGGCTGCCGCTTTGGCTGGGCCCGCTGGTTGCGTTAACCCTCAGCGGTCATCAATTGCTGAGCGATCTGGGATGGTTCTTTGCGCGACTGGCCGTTGTTACCTTTGGCGGCGCTTATGCGGTGTTGGCCTACATGACGCAAACGGTTGTGGATCAGTATCACTGGATCAGCACAGACCAGATGATTGACGGGTTGGGTCTTGCCGAAACGACACCCGGCCCACTGATTCTGGTGACGCAATTCGTTGCGATGCTTGCGGGCGCGCTGAGCGGAGGTTTCGGCCTGGCGCTGGCTGCAGGGGCCGTCGCGCTTTGGGCTACATTTGTGCCTTGCTTTCTGTGGATATTTCTGGCTGCCCCCTATCTGGATCGGTTGGCCGCACGCCCGCGACTGTCTGCGGCTCTTCATGGCATCACCGCGGCTGTTGTAGGCGTGATTCTCAACCTCTCCGTGTGGTTTGCCCTGAACGTTCTATTCGAATCAGTCCCACACATATCCTGGGGTCCGCTGGCAATACCCGTGCCGCAACTTTCTCAGCTGGACTTCACAGCTTTGGGCTTAACTATTCTGGCTGGGGTCTTGATTTTTCGAGTCAAATTGGGGATGGGCATGGTGTTGGCCCTGATGTCCGTCGCCGGGCTGGCCGCTCACAATATCTGATCAATCCGGCCATACCCGCTCTTTCGTTTCCGAACAAAAGCCCTATGCTGGTCGTAACCACTTTTGAGGATCACACATGTCGCAAGGCATCGATTACGGTAACCTGATGCACTCCGCCATGCGCGGACTTATCAAGAAAGTGCTGACGGATGTTTCCGAAACCGGTTTACCCGGGGCGCATCACTTTTTCATCACGTTCGACACACGCGAGGACGGGGTCGAGATCGCCGACTGGCTGCACGAGCGGTATCCCGAAGAAATGACAATCGTCATGCAGCATTGGTTCGAAAACCTTGAGGTTGGCGAAACGGGCTTCGCAATCACATTGAATTTCGGTGACTCACCCGAACCGCTGTATATCCCGTATGCTGCGATCAAAACCTTTGTGGACCCGTCAGTCGAGTTTGGCCTGAGGTTCGAAAGCCCCGAGGATGAGATCGATGATGAGGACATCTTGGAAGAGTCGATTGAGGTCGAAGAGGAAGAGACACAACATGACGCCGATGTTGTGTCCTTGGACAGCTTCCGGAAGTGACCCGCACAACCCCGCCCCGTGCGGGGTTATTTTCTTTGCAAGAATGTCTCGACCGACCTGGATTTTACCCCGTCAATAAAGCGAGAGAAGGACAGGTTCAGCCCGCCTTCACCCAGTGTTCGGTCGAATTGCTGTAATTCGTATCCCCCGTCCTCATCAATGAACAGGGAATACACGGTCAGCGTGTCCTCGACGATGCGCCCCCAGACAAAGGGTTCACCCTTCATCGGGTCCAACGGCACTTCGTGGCCGAACACGTTGCGCTTCATGGCTGCCGAAAACAAATCGCCACGCCCCGAAGGCACAAAGTCGATAGAGAATTTTTGTTCCTTTACGCGACCGTCCAATTTGTAGGTCGTGGTCCGCCAACTGACATTAAACCCGTTTTTGGTTTCAAAAATGGAAACGCTCATGTCCCGCGGGGTCGAAGTGCCGTCCACATCCTCGACGCTTGCAGAACCGATATAATCTCCGACAAACGGGGCAATTTCTGCTGCCCGTGCAGAAAGGCTGAATACGGACAACCACACCGCGCAAACAGCAATGGCCACGACGGCTTTGGACAGCGCAAATCGATGGAAATTCGGCATTTTGTCCTCCACGGCGTTGACCCTCCTATTGTAGCTCAGAGGGGCCTGCACACAATGGCACAATCCATCTCTTTCTCATTTAAAGTGACGCACCCCGGTACCTATACCTTTGGAGCACCTGAGTTTAAGGTGCGCGCAACTGGCCGATTGCGTCACGGCTTTGCTGCGGCTAAACGGCATACAATCGCATACCAGACGGAGTGACAGATGTCTCATACCCGCACCGAATCCGATAGCTTTGGACCGCTAGAAGTCCCTGCCGACAAATATTGGGGCGCACAGACGCAGCGTTCGATCATGAATTTCCCCATCGGTTGGGAAAAGCAACCCGTCGCCATCGTCCGCGCGCTGGGCGTGATCAAAAAGGCCTGCGCAATACAGAACAAGGCCACCGGCAAACTGGACGCCAAGATCGCCGACGCGATCATCGAGGCCGCCGGTGAAGTGATCGAGGGAAAGTTTGATGACAACTTCCCACTGGTCGTCTGGCAGACCGGCTCTGGCACCCAGTCGAACATGAATTCGAACGAGGTTATCGCAAACCGCGCCATCGAAATCCTGGGTGGTGTGATTGGCTCAAAAGACCCGGTGCATCCGAACGATCACTGCAACATGGGTCAGTCCTCAAACGACACCTTCCCCACCGCCATGCATATCGCCACTGCCATGAGTGTGCGCGACGTGCTGCTTCCGGGGCTTGAAAAACTAGCCTCGGGGCTCGAGCAGAAGGCCGAAGAATTCAAAGACATCATCAAAATCGGCCGGACCCACACCCAAGACGCGACGCCTTTGACGCTGGGACAGGAATTCAGCGGTTATGCCCATCAGATTCGTCAGGGAATCGCCCGCGTTCACGCGGCGATGCCGGGAATTTACGAACTGGCGCAAGGCGGTACTGCAGTTGGTACTGGGCTGAACACGCAGCATGGTTGGAGCGAGGCCGTCGCCGGCCATATGGCCGATATCACCGGCCTGCCCTTCGTGACCGCGCCGAATAAATTCGAGGCACTGGCGGCCCATGATGCCATGGTGTTCCTGTCCGGCGCTTTGGCGACCATTGCCGGTAGCTGCTACAAGATCGCCAATGACATTCGTTTCCTGGGCTCCGGCCCGCGTTCGGGTCTGGGTGAACTGATCCTGCCCGAGAACGAGCCCGGCTCGTCGATCATGCCCGGCAAGGTGAACCCGACTCAGGCCGAAGCGCTGACACAGGTCGCCGCGCATGTGATGGGCAACAACGCCGCGATGACTTTTGCAGGCAGCCAGGGTCATTTCGAACTGAACGTCTACAACCCGATGATGTCCTACAACCTGCTGCAGTCAATCCAGTTGCTGGGCGATGCTACAGACAGCTTTACCGAGCGGATGTTACTGGGCATCAAGGCCAACGAGCCGCGCATCGACAAGCTGATGAAGGAATCTCTGATGCTGGTCACTGCTCTGGCCCCGACCATCGGATATGACAACGCAACGAAAGTTGCCAAGACGGCGCATAAGAACGGCACAACCCTCAAGGAAGAGGCCGTCGCGCTGGGCTTTGTGGATGAGGCGACCTTTGACGCCGTAGTTCGCCCAGAGCAGATGATCGGGCCTAAATGACGGCGCGATTGACGCAAATAGCGCTGTGCTTGTCTCTGGCAGGCATGGCGACAACAGCCCAAGCGGAACTATTTGGGCTTATTGATGCAAGGCTGGAATGGATGCGGGACGTGGCAGCGTATAAATTCGCAAACGACCTGCCCGTCGAAGATCTTGCCCGCGAACAGATCGTCATCGCCGGTACGTTGGAAACGGCAACAAAGGCCGGTTTGGATCCTAAGGCGACCCAGGCTTTTTTCGAATCCCAGATCTCGGCTGCCAAAGACATTCAAACTTGTTGGATCGCCCGGTGGACCTCTGATCATGCTCCAACCACCTATCGTGACTTAACGCAGGAAGTACGCCCCGCCATATTGGACCTTGGCGCCCAGATTATTGCTGCACTGCAAGACCAAACACCTGTCCATGCCTCAGACCGGGATGATTTTAACGCTGTGGTTCAGGTTGATTGTTTGTCCGAAGACATTAAGAAAGCCCTGTTCGATGCCCTGACGCAGGTAAGAACTTTTCAATGAGCACCCCCATCAACCTGAATCGGTTTCGCAAAGAAAAGGCTCGGGCCAAAAAAAAGGCCCTTGCAGACCACAACGCCGTAACCTTTGGGCGAACCAAGGCCGAGAAAGAGGTCATCAAGCTGCAGCAGGAAAAGCAGAAGCGCGACCTCGACAATCATGAGTTGGACGAATGAGCGGCCGTCCGGTCAAACGCTCTTTGACCCTCAAGGGGCACCGAACTTCGGTGTCATTGGAGGATGAATTCTGGCGCGCTTTCCGTCAAATTGCCGCTGAAAAAGAAATGCCAATCAACGTTTTGGCCGCACAAATTGATGTGGCACGTGATCCTGAAACGGGTTTGGCCTCGGCCATTCGCGTCTTCATCCTGAAATGGTATCAGAACAAGACCTGAAGCGCTGTTTTTACGATCCACCTCATTTGCGCCGTCACAGAGGCTCAAAAGCAAGATGCGTGGTCAATAACATTCAAAGTCGCCTGATTGTTTCCCAAGCTAAACTAGACCACCGTGCCATTCGAAACAGGTGTGAGGCAAAGGTGCGACTTCAGCTTCGACGTCGAAACCGGCTTGGGGATATGATCGTCGCGTTGCAACTTCGCCGAAAAAACTCGAAAACGACCTGCCGGATTTTGCAACAATAGGCACATGCAACCCTCTGATCACAAGCGTCAAACTAGAATCGGAGGGAACAATGTGGTGCCCAAGGAGAGACTCGAACTCTCACGCCCGTGAAGGCGGGGGATTTTGAATCCCCTGCGTCTACCATTCCGCCACTTGGGCCACGGACACTGAATTAGCGCTCATCCAAGCGAAGGTCCAGAGGCAAAAAACATCCAATATTCCATTTGTTTCAATATCGGCGGTTGACGGTCCATCAGGTGCGTGTTTTGGCTTTCTGCGGCCGAAAACGGGATCTGAGTTCTTTATGTTACGATCACTTTATGACTGGACCATTCGTCTAGCAGAACACCCTCATGCCCTGTGGGCCCTTGCTGTCGTGGCCTTTATCGAAAGCTCGTTCTTTCCGATTCCCCCAGATGTGCTGATGATTCCGATGATTCTGGCGCGCCCATCACGTGCTTGGCTGATCGCGACCGTCGCGTTGGTGGCCTCGGTTCTGGGCGGAATGCTGGGCTATGCGATTGGTGCGTTTTTCTATGAAAGCATCGGCCAGCCCATTCTGGAATCCATGGGCAAGGCGCACGCGATGGAAGAGTTCAACACCCGGTTCAACGATTTCGGGTTCTGGGCTGTTCTGGCTGCGGGCGTGACGCCCTTCCCTTACAAAGTTATCACCATCATGTCCGGCTGGACCGGAATGCCGCTCGGCACCTTTATCGCCACTTCGATTCTGGCGCGCGCCCTGCGGTTCTTTCTGGTTGCGGGTCTGCTTTGGCGCTTCGGAGAGCCGATCCGGGACTTTATCGAAAAGCGTCTGGGACTTATGTTCACGCTGTTCATCATCCTTCTGTTTGGCGGGTTCGTGGTGGTTAAATACTTATGACAAGAAAATCCGGGCTTGTGGCACTGGCCACGATTGGCTCAGCAGCCCTGTTGTTGGGCGCGTTTGGCTTTCAGCATCTGGGCGGGCTTGCCCCGTGCAAAATGTGCATCTGGCAGCGCTACCCGCATGCGGTGGCGATCGCTATTGGCGGGGTTGCGCTGGCATTGCCAAGGCTGAGTTTCCTGCCTTTGCTGGGCGCCGTTGCCGCGGGTGTAACTTCGGCGATTGGTGCGTTTCACGCCGGTGTCGAGCAAGGCTGGTGGGAAGGCCCCAGCACATGTACCTCGGGCGATATCAGCGGGCTGAGTAGCGACGATCTGTTCGATCAGATCATGAATGCCCCATTGGTGCGCTGTGATGATATCCCGTGGGAGATGTTCGGCATATCGATGGCGGGTTGGAATGCCATCGCCTCGGCCGTGCTGATGCTGATCTGGATCGCGGCCTGGCGGGCGCGCGCTTAAAACTCGTCCAGCTCCGCATCCCAATACAAGAAGTCGATCCAGCTTTCGTGCAGGTGGTTCGGCGGGAATTTCCGACCGATATTGCGCAGTGCCTCGGCATCAGGCTGACGTGGTGGTTTGCGCAATGTCATCCCCGCCTGACGCAGCGACTTAGACCCCTTGCGCAGGTTACATGGACTGCATGCCGCCACCACGTTCTGCCAGCTGGTGACGCCGCCTGCAGCCCGCGGCACCACATGATCAAAGGTCAGGTTATCGCGGCTGCCGCAGTACTGGCAGCGGAATTCATCCCGCAAAAATAAATTAAAGCGCGTGAAGGCCACGCGCTTTCTGGGTTTTACATAGTCTTTCAAAACAACGACCGAGGGTATTCGGATCTCGGTACTCGGGCTTCGGACAACTTCGTCATATTCGGCCACGATGTCGACCCTGTCCAGCCACGCGGCTTTGATCGCTTCTTGCCAGGGCCACAGGGACAGCGGGTAGTAGGACAAGGGGCGGTAATCGGCATTCAAAACCAAGGCCGGATGTTGTTTGAGCACACCCGGCTCTCTGACAAATTCGGTCCTGAAGTCTCCGTCCATCACAGAATCGCTCCTCGCTCTCAACTGCCCGTTTGTGACACCAAAGCGGAGAGCACCCGCTCCGGCCTTATATTAACTATATATCGTGTTAAAACTCTGACAAGCCCTGAGTTTCCACAATATGTCGCTGAATGGGTAAGCCGAATTTGTTACAGGCTTGTGACAGTTATCCACAGCTTGCACCGGGCGTGTCCTTCGCGCTATGCGCGGGTCATGTCCTGGTTCATTCGCTTCAACAAACCTTATGACGTGCTGCCGCAGTTCACGGACCCCGCCAATGCCGAAAGTCCGCGTAGCACGCTGTCAGATTTTATCGACTTGCCCGGCGTTTACCCCGCAGGCCGGCTGGATCGTGACAGCGAGGGTTTGATGCTGCTGACGGATCACGGGAAACTGCAGGCCCAGATATCAGACCCCAAGCACAAGATGGCCAAGACCTATTGGGTACAGGTTGAAGGCATCCCGGATGAGGTAGCCTTAAAAGCCTTACGGAACGGGGTTGAGATGAAGGACGGTCTAACGCGGCCCGCAAAGGCCCGGCAGATTGATGAGCCCGAGGGGCTTTGGCCCCGTACCCCGCCTATCCGAGATCGAAAAAGCGTTCCCGACAGCTGGCTGGAACTGACCATCCGAGAGGGCAAGAACCGGCAGGTGCGGCGCATGACGGCGGCGGTGGGTCTGCCGACCCTGCGCCTGATCCGGTATCGCATAGGGGACTGGACCTTGGATGATCTTGAGCCCGGCCAATGGGGCAGCCTGCCTATGCCGACGCTGAACTCAACCCCACAGCGTAAACGCGACCGACGTCCACGCCGGTGACAAAACCCGCCCTAATCTGTTAGGCTTGGGGTATGAAACTCACGCCAGACATTCCGGCCCCTTCGGCCATTCTGGAGGCGGCGCTCTACGCAGACGATCTGGACGCCGCGGAACAGTTCTATGGTGAGGTTCTGGGTTTGGACCGTATTCAGCGCATCGGCGACCGTCACGTTTTCTATCGCATCGGCGGATCAGTTCTGCTGATCTTCAATCCAGAACAGACTGAACAGCCTCCGCTCAACCCGGAGATGCCCGTTCCACCCCATGGCGCCCGCGGCCCCGGACATGTGTGTCTTGTGTTGTCACGCGATGAAATCGCAGTGATGCGCAAACACCTGTTGGATTGGAACATCCCCGTCGATGCCGAATTTGACTGGCCTGGCGGCGCACGGTCATTGTACGTACGCGATCCGGCCGGAAACTCGGTGGAGTTCGCCGAGGCGCATCTTTGGTCTTGATCTGGTGCGGAACGCCTGAGCGCTCCGCCGATCTGATCTCAAAGGCTAAAGACTCAGCTTGTCGCGCATGAAGGCCAGCGCAACGCTTAGCCCGTCTGGTGCAATGCCGTGCCCGGTGCCTTTCATGACATGCGCATAGACCTCTTTGAAGTCAGCGGCCTGCAAGGCTTCGGCAGCCTCGGGCAGTGATTGCGGCGGCACAACGTCGTCAGCATCGCCATGCACCAGCAGGACCGGCATCCGGCTTACGGTTTCGTCGGGCAGAAGATCGGGTTCCAGCAACCGGCCGGAAAAGGCGACAATCCCGGCCACTGGATCCTCGCGGCGCGGGGCAACATGCAGGCTCATCATCGTGCCCTGACTGAAACCGAACAGAACAACCTGCTCGGGCAACACGTCTTCGTCCACCATCAGGGCATCCAGAAAGGCGTTAAAGTCCTCGACCGCCATTTCCATGCCTCGACGCGCCTCTTCCTCGGACGAGCCGTCGATCCAAGGGATCGGGAACCACTGAAACCCGTTGGGCATGCCTGGAATCTGTTCGGGCGCATCGGGGGCCACAAACAGCGTGTCGGGCAGATGTTCGCCCAGCGGATCGGCCAACCCCAGCAAGTCAGCACCGTTTGCGCCATAGCCATGCACGAACACCACGACCGAGCGCGTGTCACCCGAAACAGGCTCTTTCCTCAGCGCATTCAAAACCCGTGTCATCTGATCCCTTCTCTTTGTTTATCAACCCGGTAATAGGCCCACAGCACCCGCGCCGCAACCGAGCGCCATGGCGACCACGCTTCGGCCATTTGGCGCAGCTCCTTGTCTGTGGGGCGTTTGGGCAGGTCATAGAGGACGCGCGCGGCCTCTTGCAGCGCCAGATCGCCAGGCGCGATTACGTCCGCGCGACCCAAGGAAAACATTGCATAAATCTCGGCCGTCCAAACGCCGATCCCAGAAACTTGTGTCAGAGTGGATACGACCTCGGCATCCGGGGCATCGCGCAACGCTTTGTAATCAATGCGCGCCTCAGCCAGCGCCCGTGCATAGCGGATCTTCTGACGGCTCAACCCCACGGCGCGCAGATCGTCATCTGTGGCCCACTTGATCTTGCGCGGACCCGTCAGTTTAGCATCCTGCAACCGTTTCCAGATCGCACGAGCCGAAGCCACGCTGACCTGCTGGCTGACAATTGCGCTCAGCAGTTGCGCGAAACCATCCGGGCGACGGCGCAGAGGCAGCGGGCCTGTTTGTTCGATAGCGAAAGCCATGCGTGGGCAGGTTTGGACCAGCCATTCGGCCCCTTCGGCCACGCAATCAGGCGTTTCGATAATGCGGCCTACGGACATGCGGCCTCCCTGCTCGATGTTCATGGGCACGTTAGGCGCATGTGCCACAGATGCAAGCCGCTTGTGCCGCAAAGACTTAGCCGATAACCATTCGCCCATGACCATGACCTCCACTCTTCCCGATGACCGTCAAGCCAAGCGCAACGTGGCCGTTTTGGTGGCCGCACAGGCCATTCTGGGCGCACAAATGCCCATGATGTTCATTGTCGGAGGGCTGGCAGGTCAGTCGCTGGCCTCGAACCCTTGCCTGGCGACGCTGCCCATTTCCCTGATTGTTCTGGGATCAATGCTGGCGGCCACACCGATCTCAGCCATAATGCAGCGCTGGGGTCGCCGTGCGGGGTTCCTTGTTGGTGCAACCGCTGGTGCGTTGGGTGGGCTAATCGGAGCTTACGGCCTGTTCCTTGGCTCTTTCCCGATCTTCCTTGTCGGCAGCCTGCTGACTGGTATCTACATGAGCGCACACGGATTCTACCGGTTTGCTGCGGCAGATACAGCATCAGACTCTTATCGTCCGAAGGCCATTTCTTATGTCATGGCCGGTGGCTTGGCTGCGGCGATAATAGGTCCTCAGATTGTGAAACTCACTTCCGAAGCCTATGTCATCCCATTTCTGGGCACATATCTGGCCGTGATCGGGATCAACGTTCTGGGTTCGGCCCTGTTCTTCATTCTCGACATTCCGACGCCTGCGAAACCTGCGGCTGACGAACCCAAGGGACGGTCAAGGCTCGAATTGCTGAAGACGCCGCGCATCGCCGTGGCAATCATCTGTGCGATGGTGTCTTACGCATTGATGAACCTTGTGATGACCTCGACACCGCTGGCCGTTGTCGGCTGTGGGTTCTCGGCCAATGATGCTGCGGACGTAGTCACAAGCCATGTTCTGGCCATGTACATCCCCAGCTTCTTCACCGGCCATCTGATCGCGCGGTTTGGTGTTGAGAAGATCATGGCGCTGGGCCTCGCAATCTTGGCAAGCGCTGGGGTTGTTGCTCTGCAAGGGGTTGAGCTTGGCAACTTCTTTCTCGCCCTCGTTCTTCTGGGCATTGGTTGGAACTTTGGCTTTATCGGCGCAACCTCGATGCTGGCGGATTCGCATGACCCGCAAGAGCGTGGCCGGATGCAGGGCCTGAACGACCTTCTGGTGTTTGGCGGTGTCACATTGGCCTCGTTGGCCTCGGGCGGTCTGATGAACTGCTCGGGCGGATCCGCGGTCGAAGGTTGGACGGCGGTAAACCTGGCCATGGTCCCACTGCTGACACTGGCGGGTGGCGCTTTGCTATGGTTGGTGCTGCGGCCTGCCGACCCGGAACGGGCCTGATTACCAACGCCCGCTACTGACTGTCCACATCAGGGACAGGCGTTGCCGCATTTCGCCCGGTATCAACGTGCCAGAGGCAACGCTTTCAGGTTGCGCAACGGCTTGTTTCAACACCCAGTCCGCCAGCCACCCGGCAGAAAGCGCAGGACGGGCTTCGGCAGAGATCGCGGCCCGGTTTGCTCTGGCCTTGTTCAGCCGCTCCAGCGCGGATTGTGCAAGGGCACGCACCCCCTCCGGAGTGCCATCCAACAAAGGTACCCGCCCCCTGTTTTCCAACTCGGGAATCGCGCGAAACCAGTTTGCGACACCAACCGCATAACCAAATTTGCGCAGCACATCCTCGTCCGCTACACCCAGCGCCTGAGCGGAGGCTACAAACAAAGACCCCGTGCTGTGGTTGATATAGGCGTCAAAGTGCTCCTGATCTTCAAACGGATTCCGATATATATCCCAACGTCTTACGGCCACATACTCATCCAAGACACCGGCCAGATGTGGCGAGAGTACACGGGACAAAGGCGTTACCACTTCATGCCGTCGCACAGTGGTGCCTTCAGCAATTTCCTGTAAGGCGTCGCGCCACCATTGCAGCCGCATTTCGGCAATCATCGGCTCTTGTGTGACCCAGGGCGCGCGCGCAACTTCGACATTCAGCGCGTATAACGGAAACAGAACGGCACGGGCAGCTACAGGGGCCGCCATTGCGGCGCGGAATCGATCAGGATCAGCCCGCTGCACCAGCGCGGCACAAGCTTTGACGTCGTCGTCAAAGACCGCGCTCACTCAGCCGCCGCCTTCTGCGGGTCGCAATCGCGTACCAATTTCCACTGAATCGCATCCAGCAGAGCCTCGAACGATGCGTCGACTATGTTCGCGCTGACGCCAACGGTCGACCAGCGCCGCCCCTGCCCGTCCTCACTGTCGATGATGACGCGCGTGACCGCCTCGGTCCCGCCTTGTGTGATCCGCACCTTGAAGTCGACCAGTCGCATGTCTGACAGGACTTGCGAATATTGCCCCAAGTCCTTGGCTAAGGCTTTGGCCAGAGCATTCACCGGCCCCCGGTCACTGCCGGATTCGTCCATGGATTCGCTGACGGACAGCTTCTTCTCACCATCCACCTTCACGACAACAACGGCCTCGGACAGGCTGACCATCTTGTTGTACTTGTTCTTCCGCCGCTCAACCGTGACCTTGTAGCGTTTGACTTCGAAGAATTCGGGCAGTTGTCCAAGTTCGTCCCGCGCCAACAGTTCGAAACTGGCTTGCGCGGTGTCATAGGAATACCCATCCGCTTCACGCAATTTGATCCGATCAAGGATGCGACCGAGTGCAGGGTCACCCGCCTCAACGCTTAGCCCGGCTTCGGTCAGACGTTTGCGCAGGTTCGACTGCCCCGCCTGGTTCGACATCGGAATAATGCGCGTGTTGCCGACGCTTGCGGGCTCCACATGCTCATAGGTCGAAGGATCCTTGAGGATTGCGCTGGCGTGCAGCCCCGCTTTATGCGCAAAGGCAGACGCCCCGACATAGGCCGCTTGTTTGCTGGGTACGCGGTTCAGAACGTCGTCCAGCATCCGGCTGATACGGGTCAATCCCGCCAGAGCATCCAGACTTACACCCGTCTCAAACTGCGAGGCATAGGGTTCCTTCAGCAGCAGCGTCGGGATCAAAGCAGTCAGGTTCGCATTGCCACAACGCTCGCCCAATCCATTCAGCGTACCCTGAATCTGACGCGCACCAGCCTCGACCGCTGCCAGTGAACAGGCAACTGCGTTCTCGGTGTCGTTATGTGTGTGAATGCCCAGCCGATCACCGGGTAAACCAGCTGCGATGACTTCGGACACGATCCGCCCGACCTCGGACGGCAAGGCACCACCGTTGGTATCACATAGCACAACCCATCGCGCTCCGGCATCCAGCGCCGCACGGCAAACTTCGGTCGCGTATTCCGGGTTGTCCTTGTATCCGTCAAAGAAGTGTTCCGCATCAAACAGCGCCTCGCGACCCTGTGCCACGATATGCGCAACCGAAGCGCGGACGTTTTCGGTGTTCTCCTCAAGCGAGATACCTAACGCTTGAGTGACGTGATAATCGTGCGATTTGCCAACCAGACAGACGGCCTGCGTGCCCGCATTCATCACCGCCGCCAGCACATCGTCATTCTCGGCCGAGCGCCCCGCCCGCTTGGTCATGCCAAAGGCCGTCAGACGGGCCGAGGTCTTTGGCGCAGCCTCGAAAAACGCGCTGTCAGTCGGGTTCGCTCCGGGCCAACCGCCTTCGATGTAGTCCACCCCCAAGGCATCCAACGCCTGCGCGATCTGCACTTTCTCGGCGGTCGAGAACTGCACGCCTTGCGTCTGCTGCCCATCGCGCAGGGTCGTGTCGTAGAGGTAGAGGCGTTCTTTGGTCACAAGAATGCCTCCAAATCAGAGGCTGACGGATTACCCTTCAAGCTGGCGATGCCACCGTTTACGCCATTCGATGAACGCGTCGCACGTAGCTCGATCCCGGAAATCATCGCAGCAGACTTTAGTTCATCTGCTAGTTCCCAGTTTTTCTCACGGCGATATCTTAGCCATTTTCGGACTAAGGCAAGAGCTGCTTCAGATACATCCTGTGAAACATCACCCCAGCCGATCACGCCCACCGTGGGTTCATAGTCTTCACCTTCCAATAAGTAAGAACCATCAGTACCCTCAATTGAGAATGGTTTGGCCCAAGGTAATTGAGAGATTCTTAGAAGATCCAAACCCAACAACCTAGCCGACGCTGTCAACACTTCGCGTTGGTCTTCGTGAAACAGTTCATGCAATCGATCTATTGCCGCCCATGTATTCAAGTCATCCGCAAGGTCGAATTCCAAAGCCTCGTCAACAGGAGTATTGCCCGGATCGACAGCCACTTGAGCCCACTTTCTAAGCGTTTCTTTTGCTTCGTTAGCCTTTTCTGAAGTCCAGTCCATCGGCTTACGGTAGTGGGTTTGCAGGAACACAAACCGGATCACCTCACCCGGCACACCCTCACCCGGAACACCCTGCTCCAACAGATCATGCACGGTGAAAAAATTGCCCAGCGATTTGGACATCTTCTTGCCTTCGACCTGTAGCATCTCGTTGTGCAGCCAGTACCGCGCGAACTCACCATGCGGGTGAGCGCATTTGCTTTGGGCGATCTCGTTCTCGTGGTGCGGGAACATCAGGTCGTTGCCACCGCCGTGAATATCAAAGCTCTCGCCCAACAGTTCATAGGCCATGGCCGAGCATTCGATGTGCCACCCCGGACGTCCCCGCCCCCATGGGCTGTCCCAGCCCGGCAATTCATCGGTTGAAGGCTTCCACAACACGAAATCCATCGGGTTCTTCTTGTAGGGCGCCACCTCGACCCGCGCGCCCGCGATCATGTCATCGACCGACCGGCCCGACAGCTTGCCGTAGCTTTCTTTCCAGCTGTCAACCGCGAACAGAACATGGCCTTCGGCGGCATAGGCATGGCCCTTGGCGATCAAGTCTTCGATCATTTCAATCATCTGAGCGATAAACTGGGTCGCGCGCGGCATCTCGTTCGGCTCTAACGTGCCCAAAGCGCCCATATCATGAAGGTACCAGCCGATGGTCTCATCCGACCGTTCCTGCACCAGTTGCTCCAGCGTGCCCTCTGCCCCAGCCTTTTTGCGCGCCAGCGCCGTGGCGTTGATCTTGTCGTCCACGTCGGTGAAGTTGCGCACGTAGGTCACGTGCTCTGCGCCATAAACGTGCCGCAGCAGACGATAGAGCACGTCAAAAACAACCACCGGACGGGCGTTGCCCAGATGCGCGCGGTCATAGACCGTCGGACCACAGACATACATCCGCACGTTATCAGGGTCGATCGGTACGAAGTCTTGCTTCGTCCGCGTCCGCGTGTTGTGCAGCTTGATCGTCGTCATCGGTCGGGCTCCTCAGAAACAGCATGTGCTTGCGCGTTGGCGCGGGCTTAGCAACTTGTCTCAGGGATGAAAACGAAAGAAACCGGCCCGCTTGATAAATCAGCAGGTAATGCAGCAGATAATGATGCAGGTCACCGGGTTCATACCCCTCGGTTAGCACGGGTTCATCTTTAAGCCAAGTATTGAGTTTGCGAGTAGTCTAAGTCAGCGTGCAGATCATGGATCGAGATAACATCAACGCGATTTGCAAAGAATTCCCCGGAGCCGAGTTGTCAGACCCCTGGGGCGGCGGGCATGACGCGTGGAAAGTCGGCGGTAAGATGTTCGCCTGTATCGGCACGGCAAATGACGGGGTTTCTGTCAAAACGCCCGACGTCGAAACGGCACAGATGGTGATTGATGCCGGTGTGGGGGTGAAAGCCCCCTATTTCCATCGCAGTTGGGTGCGTCTACCGTTTGACGCAGAGCCCGAGGAATTGCGCCATCGCCTGACGGTGTCTTACGACATTGTCCGCGCGTCCCTCACAAAGAAACTAAAGACGACATTGCCGCCGCGAAGCTGATTGACAAAACTCTGTTGCTCTGCCCCATTCAACGGAAATGAGTCCAGGGGCATTGTTATGAAACTTTCTGAGCGCATCATGCATCTGACCGGCGACAGCGATGGATGGGACGTGTTCTACCGGGCGCGCCGGATGCTGAGCGAGGGACATGCCGTCACCGAGTTGACGATCGGTGAGCATGATGTCCGAACTGACCCGTCGATCCTGCATGCGATGGCCTTGTCGGCTCGCGAGGGGCACACCGGCTATGCCATGGTGCCCGGAACGGATCTTCTGCGCGACACGGTTGCGGCACGGGTGCAAACGCGGACGGGCGTTCCAACAACGCGCAACAATGTTATGATCACGCCCGGCGGCCAATCTGCCTTGTTTGCGGCCCATATGGCTGTATGTGACCCGGGCGATGTGGGCCTGTTCCTCGACCCCTATTACGCCACGTACCCAGGCACGATTCGCGGGGCCGGAGCAGTTGCCCGCGCGGTTCCGACCGCGGCAGAAGATGCCTTTCAACCCAACGCCGATTGGATCGATGCAGCGGCTAACGATGCCGTTTCACTGTTGATCAACACACCCAACAATCCGACCGGAGTGGTCTATTCCCGTCAATCGCTTGAAGCGATAGCCGAGGTCTGTCAGAGGCGCGACCTGTGGCTGATCTCGGATGAGGTCTACGATACGCAGGTCTGGGAGGGCGAGCACCTGTCGCCGCGCGTTTTGCCCGGTATGGCGGATCGGACGCTCGTTGTGGGATCGATGTCCAAGTCTCATGCCATGACAGGATCGCGTTGTGGTTGGATCGTAGGCCCCGAAGAGGTTATCGATCATCTGATTAATCTTGCCACTCACACGACCTATGGCGTGCCTGGCTTCATTCAGGACGCGTCCAGTTTCGCGCTGACCGCTGGACCCGAGTTGGAAGAGAAGATTGCCGCTCCGTTCCGCCGTCGGCGTTCACTGGCCATGGATATTCTTCAGGCGCAATCCACCGTTGGTTTGGTGCCAGCGCAAGGCGCGATGTACCTGATGCTGGACGTTCGAAAAACCGGGCTGTCAGGGGAAGATTTTGCCAATGCCCTATTAGATACGCACACCATTGCCGTCATGCCGGGAGAGAGCTTTGGTTCAGCCGCCGCTGGGCATATTCGAGTGGCCATGACCGTCGAAGATGAGCGTTTTGCAAGCGCCCTGACCACGCTGTGTTGTTTTGCAGAGCAGCTTGCGCAGCGTCACGCCGCAGAATAGCCGTCAAAATCGGAATGTGGTGCGCAGATTGAAGACGTTGGAATCCAAACTGCCGCTGGAACGGGTGACGTCGTCGAAATTCTGCCGCAGCGCCTCGCCGCTGATTACAAAGTTCTCACCTATCGGATAGGCTACGCCGATGCCGTAAACGGCGGCTGTATCGCTGTCGACCGAGGTTTCAGCCCGTGCCGCGCCGACAACCACATATCCCAATGCGCTGCCGAAATCATATCCACCGCGCAGCTTCAGGCGGGTCATGCTGTCCAGGCTACCCTGGGACGACCCCAGATCCAGCGATAGGCGGTTGTATTCCAGCTCTCCGCCCAGGACGAAATTCCCCAAATCCAGATCGTAGCCCACATGGGCCCCAAAAGCGGTATCGTCACCGCTGGCCCCTCCTGGCCCATCCGCATCAGCATATCCAAAGCTGAGGCCCACATATCCACCGGTCCAATCCTCAGCCAAACTCGGGCTTGCGCCAGCGATCAGGGTCGCTGCGATCAGGGCAGAAAGGGGTTTCCGAACCGGTTTCAAAGCTAGGCCGCTCTTGTTTCGATCTAAAGATGCAATCTCAGTTTAATCTGTGATCCGTTCCGTCAGAATTCAATTCAATGGTCACAACGTTCAATAGTAAGTGAAGGTACTATAACAGAATTCTACCAAAACGGGAGAAAATCCGCACCGACCCGCTTTCATCCTGAAGATGGCACACAGTGTAGGTCGCAAAATCAAGCAGAGGTCGCAAACAGAACAGATTGCGTTGCTGTATTTTGAAAACGTCGGATCAAATGTTGAGAGGCAGAATGACTGACCACGATTGGAAGATCAGCTTGATCAGCCGCACCATCGGTGCGGATCGTGGGCGTGCCGCACGAGGACGGCCGTAAAGGCGTTTTCCCTGCACCCCACGACAGCACTCAACGACCGGAAAACCCAAATGAACGACCAATCCCGCAACACATCCCGCAGTGGCGGCCGCGCCGCGCGCCGCGCCGCCCGTGCAACCGCCCTGCCCGAGCATTTGCGCCCTGTACGCCCCGGAATGGAAGGCGGCGTTCTGAATGTTCTGACACAGGCACAGATCGAACGGATCCATGAGGCCGCCCTGACCGCTCTTGAGACGATCGGGTTGGCGGATGCACCCCAAAGCGGCATCGATTATCTGGTCGGAGCTGGCTGCACCCTGGGCGACGATGGCCGCATCCGGTTTCCGCGTGCCTTGGTTGAAGACACGATTGCAAAGGCAAACCGCTCGGTCACTATGTACAGCCGGGACGGAAAAACCGATCTGGAACTGACGGGAACCAAAGTACATTACGGCACGGCTGGAGCCGCCGTATCCATGGTCGACGTTCACGGACGTGAATATCGCGACTCAACCGTGCAAGACTTGCATGACGCGGCTCGTATCTGCCAACAGCTTGACAACATACACTTTGTTCAACGCCCAATGGTCTGCCGCGACATCGCGGATAACCTCGAGATGGACCTGAACACGATCTACGCCAGCTGTTCCGGAACCTTCAAACATATCGGCACATCTTTCACCGAACCCAGCCACGTCGCCCCTGCGATGGAGATGATCTACATGATCGCGGGCGGCGAAGACAAATACCGCGAGCGGCCGTTTGTTTCGAACTCGAACTGCTTTGTGGTTCCGCCGATGAAATTCGCGACCGAAAGCTGCGAAGTGATGGAGGAATGCATCAAGGCCGGTATGCCGGTTCTGCTATTGTCCGCCGGGATGGCCGGTGCCACTGCGCCTTCGACCATAGCCGGAGCAATTGCGCAGGCGACCGCTGAATGTCTGGCAGGACTGGTTTATGTAAACGCCGTAAAGCCCGGTGCCCCTGCTGTTTTTGGCACCTGGCCCTTTGGTCTGGACTTGCGGACAGGTGCGATGTCCATCGGGTCTGGCGAACAGGCTTTGCTGACGGCGGGCTGCGCTCAGATGCACCGGTTCTACGACCTGCCCGGCGGTGCGGCCGCAGGAGCTTCGGATTCGAAGCTTCCGGACATGCAGGCCGGATGGGAACAGATGTGTTCGAACGTGATGGCAGGTCTGTCCGGGTTGAACATGGTGTATGAGGCTGCGGGTATGCACGCGTCTCTGCTGGGCTTCTGCTTCGAAAGCCTGATCCTCAGCGACGATTTGATCGGTCAGGCACAACGCTGTGTCCGCGGGATCGAAGTGTCGGACGAAACTCTGGCCCTGGATCAGATCGCATCAGTCTGCATGGGTGGCCCGGGTCATTATCTGGGAACGGAAGCAACGCTTAGCCGGATGCAGGCCGATTACGTTTATCCAACGTTCGGCGACCGCTCTTCCCCCAAGGAATGGGTGGAACTTGGCAAACCGGATCTGATCGAAAAGGCAATAGCCCGCAAGGAAGAGATCCTGTCTGCCCCGTCAGCGGCAAAGTTCGACCCGCTTCTGGACACAGAGCTTCGGCAAAAGTTCAACATTCATTTGCCCGAGTAGCACGCGAAAGGGCGGCCCGAAGATTCTCGGGCCGCCCACCGGATCAGCCGTTATTGGGCGGAAGTAGCCCCGCTTCCTGAGCGACAGCTATTTCATCTGCGTCCAACGCTCCGTCGCCGTTGGCGTCCATCGTCGAAAATGTATCTGCGTCCACGCTCGGCACAACGGCCTGAACTTCTTCGATGGTCAGAACGCCATCGCCATTGGCATCGGCTGTGGATTGGGCCAAGACCATCCCCGGCAGGGTCATTGCCGCGATGGACATTCCAATTAAATACTGCGGTTTCATGTTGGTGCCTCCTGATTAGGTTGATTATGTCTTCGTCCGGACAGGCCCCAGAAACACCGTAACACCGAAGGCGTCACCCGTTTTGCGCGAACACCAAGGATTCGCGCCAATCCTTGCGTGTTTGCCCGAGTCGGAGTCGCAAAGCGCCGCCGGGCAAAACTCCGCCAGACCCGTTTCGGCGGGTCTGGCCCGACACATACTGCCTAATCCGGCAAGAGCACGCTTATCCGGGCACCTCGGCGCAAAAAGAAAGGGGGCCGAAGCCCCCTGTCAGTTTCGCCTTCCAGGCTCATTTCGTTGACCGCCCGGTATTTTTTTGCCTGCGGCCTGGACTGCGCATGGGGCGAGCGCACCCGCCCCGTGAAAGAGTGGGAAAGAGCAAATATTCCGCCCCACCCTGTTCCCGGCCAACACGGGCATGTCGACCGAGTGGAGAAAGGTCAGTTGGTAAGTCTCAGACCTTTACTCCGTATTCGTCGGGGTCGGTAACCAAGGGCAGCGTCCGACCCCTACGCCCCGGGGTGCCGGGGCGTTATTCTTTAGCTACACCCGCTTGTCGCGCCGCAGGTGTTGCACTTCATGCAAGTGCCGTTGCGCACCAGCGTGTAGTTTCCGCATTCGCCACAAGGGTCACCTTCGTAGCCCTGCATCTTGGCTTTGGTGCGGGCGTCCATTCCAGTGGCTACAGCACTTTCCACGACGGGAGCTTCGAAGGCAGCGGCAGTTTCAGCCATACCACCCAGCTCGGCCTTACCCGCGTTGAACACCGCCAGATCTTGCGGCAGGCGCTTGCGCAGGTAGCCGGTTGAGCTGATTTGTTTCAGCACTTCCAAGGACTTGGATGCCGCAGTTTCACTGATCTCTGAGACGTTTGAGACACCTTCCTCCTCACCGCGACCCAAATCATCAAAGCTTGCACCTTCGGGTTTCACATGGGCCAGATCGGTGCGGTCCAGATAAGACACGGCCAGTTCGCGGAAGATATAATCCAGGATCGACGTCGCATTCTTGATCGAATCGTTACCCTGCACCATCCCCGCCGGTTCGAACTTGGTGAAGGTGAAGGCATCAACAAACTCTTCCAACGGCACGCCGTATTGCAGACCAACCGAGACCGCGATGGCAAAGTTGTTCATCATTGCCCGGAAGCCTGCGCCTTCCTTATGCATGTCGATGAAAATCTCGCCCAGCTGACCGTCTTCGAATTCACCTGTCCGCAGGTATACTTTGTGGCCACCAACAATTGCCTTCTGGGTATACCCCTTGCGGCGATGCGGCAGTTTCTCGCGATGGCTGCGGATGATCTCTTTGACCACAACCTTCTCGATCACCTTTTCTGCCAGGACGACGGCCTTTTCCTGCATCGAACCGCTTTCCAGCACTTCTGCCGCTTCATCGTCATCCTCGACCAGTGCAGCCGCCAGCGGCTGCGACAGTTTCGAGCCGTCACGATAAAGCGCGTTGGCCTTCACACCCAACGACCAGCTAAGCTCATAGGCTTTCTGGCAGTCTTCGATGGTCGCGTCATTCGGCATGTTGATCGTTTTTGAGATCGCCCCCGAGATGAAGCTTTGCGCCGCTGCCATCATGGTGATGTGGCTATCAACCCCTAGGAAACGCTTGCCTTTCTTGCCGCACGGGTTCGCGCAGTCGAAGATCGAATAGTGCTCTTCCCTCAGGTGCGGCGCACCTTCCAACGTCATGGTTCCGCAAACGTGGTCGTTGGCTGCCTCGATATCCGCACGGGTAAAGCCCAGATGCCGCAGCAGATCGAAGGTCGGATCGTTCAGTTTGGTCGCCGGGATGCCAAGAACGCCCGTGCAGAAGTCCTCTCCCAGTGTCCATTGGTTGAAGACGAACCGGATGTCGAAGGCGCTTTCCAGCGCGGCGTCCACTTTGGCCAACTCGTTGGGGCCAAAGCCATGACCGGTCAGCGACGTATGGTTGATCCCCGGCGCGTTGCCGATGGTGCCGTGCCCGACCGCATAGCCGACGATCTCTTCGATTTGAGACGAGGAATATCCCAGCTTTTCCAGTGCCGAGGGCACCGAGCGGTTGATGATCTTGAAGTAGCCGCCACCGGCCAGCTTCTTGAATTTGACCAGCGCAAAGTCAGGCTCGATGCCGGTGGTGTCGCAATCCATCACCAGACCGATGGTGCCTGTTGGCGCGATCACGGTGGCCTGCGCGTTGCGATAACCGTTCTTCTCACCAAGGCTCAGCGCTTCATCCCAGGCCGACATGGCCAGATCGACCAGACGTTTATCCGGACAGTTGCCGTGGTCCAGCGGCACCGGCTTCACCGCCAGTTTCTCATAGCCATCCGTCACACCCTGCGACGCGCGGCGGTGGTTGCGGATGACGCGCAGCATGTGGTCGGCGTTGCGCTCATAACCTTTGAACGGGCCAAGCTCACCGGCGATTTCAGCCGAGGTTGCATAAGCCACACCGGTCATGATCGCGGTCAGCGCGCCGCAGATCGCCCGCCCCTCGTCCGAGTCATAGCTGTAGCTCATGTTCATCAGCAGACCGCCGATATTGGCATAACCCAGACCCAGCGTGCGGAAGTCGTAAGACAGCTGGGCGATTTCCTTCGACGGGAACTGCGCCATAGTCACCGAGATTTCCAGCGTCAGTGTCCACAGGCGCGAGGCGTGCATGTAATCGGCCGCCTGGAACTCACCATCCTTGAGGAAGGTCAGCAAATTCATTGACGCAAGGTTGCAGGCCGTGTCGTCAAGGAACATGTATTCCGAGCACGGGTTCGAGCCGCGAATCTCTCCGTCTTTGGGGCATGTGTGCCACTCGTTTACGGTGTCGTGGAACTGAATACCCGGATCGGCACAGGCCCAGGCCGCGTGGCCGACCTTTTCCCACAGATCGCGCGCTTTGACGGTACGGGCGACCTTGCCATCGGTGCGGTTGATCAGTTCCCAATCGGCGTCTTTCTGGACAGCGGTCAGGAACGCGTTTGTCACGCGGATCGAGTTGTTCGAGTTCTGACCCGAGACCGAGCTGTAGGCTTCCGAATCCCAGTCCGTGTCGTAGGTCGGGAATTCGATACTGTCGTGACCCTGCTTGGCGTAATCCAGAACACGCTTGATGTAAGTCTCAGGGATCGCGACCTTTTTCGCCTCACGAACCGCCTTCTTCAACGCGTCGTTTGCGTTGGGATCGTAAGCGTCATCAGCAGACCCGTCCCATGTGCGAATGGCCTCGAAAATGCCGTTCAGCATCTTCTCGTGCATCTTCGATCCGGCAACGATCGAGGCCACTTTCTGCTCTTCAATCACCTTCCATTCGATGAATTTCTCGATGTCTGGGTGATCTGCATCGACGATTACCATCTTTGCTGCCCGACGGGTTGTTCCGCCTGATTTGATCGCGCCAGCGGCGCGGTCGCCGATCTTGAGAAAGCCCATCAGGCCCGAGGACTTGCCGCCACCCGACAGCGCCTCGCCTTCTGCACGCAGATGGCTGAAGTTGGTCCCGGTACCAGAGCCATATTTGAACAGGCGCGCCTCGCGCACCCACAGATCCATGATACCGCCTTCGTTCACCAGATCGTCATCAACGGACTGAATGAAACACGCGTGTGGTTGCGGGTGTTCGTAAGCGGATTTCGATTTGGTCAACTTGCCGGTTTTGTAATCGACATAGTGGTGCCCCTGCGCCGGGCCGTCGATGCCATAGGCCCAGTGCAGGCCGGTGTTGAACCACTGCGGGCTGTTCGGCGCGGCGCGCTGAGTCGCCAACATATAGCGCATCTCATCAAAGTAAGCGCGCGCGTCATCCTCGGTCGAGAAATAGCCACCCTTCCAGCCCCAATACGCCCACGCCCCGGCCAGACGGTCGAAAACTTGCTTCGAGGATGTCTCCCCATCGAACTCAGCGCCATCCGCAGGGACCGAGCGCCACAGGAATTCGGGAACGTCCTTCTCTTTTACTTTTTTCAGCTTGGAAGGAACGCCTGCCTTGCGGAAGTATTTCTGCGCGATCACGTCGCTGGCCACCTGAGACCAGCTTGCGGGCACTTCGATATTGTCGAGACGAAAAACAATTGTACCGTCCGGATTTCGGATTTCAGACGTTGCGGACACAAAATCCAGTTCTGCGTAAGCATCCTGATCTGGTTTGGTAAAACTTCTCTTAATCTTCATGTCCGCAGCCCTGATTAATACAGCTCAATTTTCGATTCCCGACACCAAATCTTGTGTTGCTGGGTGTCGCCCGCAACGCCCAGAGAAGAGCTCGCAAAGGTATTGGTCACTGTCTGAGACAGCTTAAAAACCGCTATTGCGGCTGCACGTTAATCTTTTGTGCTTGTCCGACCCTCGCCCGCTGCCTGTTCCGGTTTGGACACCAGATATTGTGGCACTCTCGTTGGCTCATACAATTTGACGTATGTTACCATAGAAGGTCAACGCCCTTTTTCAGCCATTTTTGAAATCTTTTTTGTTGACCTGAGCGCTACGGAGGCCCGCCCATCCGCAGGTTCCGATTCCTCCACAGCTTCGTCCACGGCAAATTTCCGCCGACATCTCGAAGTCTCAAAACGAATTCCCGTGTTTACCAGCATAGTTATCTGCATTTGATCAACCAATGCCATACTGACTAAGGTGAAAGGGAATCATCTTCACTTGGTCTAACTGACCTGCGATTTGCGCCGGATGGTTCGCTCAGGTGTCAGAAGGTTCAAATGAATGAAGTTGTTCCACTTTATTCCGGCTATCGCCTTCATCGTGGCCTGCACACCACAAGATGTGCCCATCGCGTCACGCAGCGCACAGTTCGAAACCTACCCTCAACGTTTGTTCGATACCTTTGAAATCAATTGTTCAGGCCCTGGTGAATCTTTTGAGAAAACCGGGAAGCAAACTTTTTAATGCAGCGAGTTCTTGCCCCCCAATGCGGCAGCCTACCTGATTCTGAATTATGATGGCGATCCTCAAGACCTCCCTCAAAGTGTCATACGTCTTACATCGACGAAGACAAACGCCGGATATCGCGTGGACGCACAGGTCTTCTTCAATGTGCCGCAAAAAGCCGGCACCGCGGTCGAAGTTCCAGTTGAAAGTAAGATCTTGGACCAAGCCATCAGCGAGCTCTACCAAACAATGGGAGGCTCGCTGACTTAGCTTGATGGAAGTGGTCGGGGCGGCAGGATTCGAACCTACGACCCCCTGTACCCAAAACAGGTGCGCTACCAGACTGCGCCACGCCCCGGACCGTGCGCCTTCCTAACGACGCCAATCTGATTTGAAAAGCCCTAACAGGGCCAAATCGCAGGACCTTGCGAAAAAATTTCATGCTGCATCTGTGTGCCGGGCGCAATTGAGTAGCGTGCGGACAATCCGGCATTGATTTCAAGCACTGCAAAAACGGAATCTCCGCCTTCGATTGGGGTCAGATCACCGGGAATCGCCCCCTCATGCACACGCGTGACCGTGCCAGTGCGATCCACAAAAATCATATCGAGAGGAATCAGGGTGTCCTTCATCCAGAACGCAACCCTTTGCGGTGGATCGAAGACAAACAACATCCCGGATCGATTCGGCAGGGATTCGCGAAGCATCAAACCGTGCGAACGCTCCTCGGGCGTTACTGCCAGCTCGATATCAAATCGAATTGTCGCGCTGTCATTTCTTAAAGTGACACGATCAACGCTGCATGCTGCAAACGCCCCACCCGCACATATCGTGATTAACAGGGTTAAGAGCGTCAGAATCCGTATCATCAAGAACTCAGCCGTCCAGTGCGGCTTCCCAAGCCAGCACTTGTGCCGCCATTCGGCCCCGTTTGCCGTCAATCACCCGCATAGCCAGAGCTTCGCCAGGTTGAAGATCAGCCAGACCGGAACGCCGCAACACTTCGATATGAAGGAAAACGTCTTCGCCGCGGCCAAAGACATTTGCAAAGCCAAAGCCCTTGCCCTTGTCGAACCACTTGACCCGTGCCGCTTCCAACGGAGCGGCGGCAATATCTACCGGGTCAAGCTCGGCAAAATCGGCCAGCATCATCGAGTCGGTCCGCGCCGGAGGATCGATCGCGACGACTTCCACCGCCTGAACGCCTCGGTCGGTGCGGTGCGTCATGATCTCGATCCCGGCACCATCCGCGACAGAGCTTTGACCGAAATTCCGCAGTACATTCACATGCAACAGAATATCTGGGCCGCCTTCGTCGGACACAACGAATCCATATCCCTTGGCAGGATCGAACCATTTCACGTGTCCACGGACGCGATACATATTGTTCAGGTCTTCTGGCACGGTTTTCCCATCGCGAATTTTAGCAGTTCGTTAAGGGTTTGTTGTTTATGGGAACGGCAGGCAAATTCAAGCTGAAAAAACTGTTTACTTTCTGCCCGTTGCATTTCACGACACGCGAACGTCATGGATTCAACCTTTCCACATGCCATGCCGATCCCGGCTCATTACGTTGCCATCTGAACCGGTCATGCAGGCGAAATGCCCCATCGGCCCAGAACTCAATCTCGGTCGGCGTCAGCCGGTACCCGCCCCAAAACGGGGGGCGTGGCGGATTCGGCCCCAGCTTTGCAGTCACTTTCGCCACGTCAGCCATCAGCGCGGTTCGGCTGGAAAGCGGTTGCGATTGCTTTGACGCCCAGGCGCCCAAACGGCTCTTTAGCGATCTCGATGCGTAATACTCATCCGCCTGAGGACCGTTTTCACGCGTTATTGTACCACGAACACGCAGTTGACGCCGCAAAGATTTCCAATGCATCACAAACGCGGCCTTGCCCGCGGCCTCCAACTCTGCCGCCTTCACGCTTTCATAGTTGGTATAGAAAACAAACGAATCCGCTTCGATTTCCTTCAGCAGCACCATACGGGCATTCGGCAACCCATCAGGGTCGACGGTTGCAAGCGCAATCGCATTAGCATCATTCGGTTCTGTCTGTTCAGCCTCGGCAAGCCACCGACCCGCTATTACAAACGGATCAGTGCCAGCAAAGATGCCATCACGCTCGGTCATTTCCATCCCCTGGAAAGTATTAATGTCGAACCTAAGGCGAGAACCCGCTGCGGGCAAGAGCGCACGGCCTTGAAGCAACGCTACCAATGGCATACACCAACTCAACAGATCGCGAAGACAGGCGGAGAACCACACATGTCAAATCAGTTGATGGCCGGCAAACGCGGCCTCATCATGGGACTGGCCAATGACAAATCAATTGCATGGGGAATCGCCCGCGCCTTGTCCGACGCCGGGGCCGAGCTTGCTTTTTCCTATCAGGGCGACGCCCTGAAAAAGCGTGTCGACCCGCTTGCTGCACAATTGGGCAGCGAAATCGTCCTGCCCTGCGACGTGAGCGACGAGGCATCCATCGATGCTCTGTTCACCGCGCTGGAAGAAAAATGGGGCAAGTTGGACTTTATTGTTCATGCCATCGGTTTTTCCGACAAGAACGAGCTGCGCGGTCGCTACGTCGACACCAGCCGGGCGAATTTCAAGCTGACTATGGACGTGTCGGTTTATTCCTTCACCGCCGTTATGCAGCGGGCCGAAAAGATGATGGGCGAAGGCGGCAGCGCCGTCACCCTAACCTATTACGGTGCCGAACAAGTGATGCCTCACTACAACGTTATGGGCGTCGCCAAAGCCGCACTGGAGGCATCGGTGAAATATTTGGCCGAGGATCTGGGTAAGGACGGCATCCGCGTCAACTCGATCTCGGCCGGTCCGATCAAGACCCTGGCTGCCAGCGGCATCGGCGATTTCCGCTATATCATGAAGTGGAACGAGTATAACTCGCCCCTGCGTCGCAACGTGACCATAGACGATGTGGGCAAGTCGGCACTCTATCTGCTGTCAGATCTGTCCAGCGGCGTGACCGGGGAAAACCTGCACGTGGATTCGGGCTATCACATCGTCGGCATGAAAGCCGTTGATGCACCTGATGTAGAAAAGGGCTGAGATCATGAGTGCTAAGGACCGCCTGCCACACGAAAAAGGCTTTCACATCAGCTGGGACCAAATCCATCGCGACTCGCGCGCGCTGGCTTGGCGGCTCGACGGGCAAGGCCCGGACAATGGGGCCTGGCGCGCCGTTGTCGCCATCACACGCGGTGGCATGGCCCCTGCGATGATTGTCAGCCGAGAGCTGGACATTCGCACCGTGGATACCGTCAGCGTAAAGTCTTACCACCATCAGGCTCAGGGTGAGGCCGAAGTGCTGAAAGCGCCCAATCAAGATCTGATGGGCGATGGCACCGGGATTCTGATCATCGACGATCTGGTCGACAGCGGCAAAACGCTGGAACTTGTGCGTGAGTTGTATCCCAACGCCCATTTCGCAACGGTCTATGCCAAACCCAAGGGCCGCCCGATGGTCAATACGTTCATCACCGAGGTCAGCCAGGACACCTGGATCTTCTTCCCCTGGGACATGGCACTGCAATATGTCGAGCCCTATCGCGGTACCGACTGATCCCTTCTTCTGTTCAAAAAACCTCGGAGTGTGGGGCTGAGCCTCGCAATAAAACCGGCACGCCATGACCCAGACTCGTACCAGCGCCACCTTTTCCCCTCCGGTGATGGAGGCGCGGCGATGGCTGGAAGGTGTCAGCTTTCCCGCAGAGCGTCCGCTGATAAACGTCAGCCAGGCCGCACCGGTCGACCCGCCCCCGCTCGCGCTGCGCAAAGCGATGGCCGATTTTGCAGTGCAGGAAGATAGCGCTCATTTGTACGGGCCTGTTTTGGGGAATGACGACCTGCGCACGGAACTGGCGGCCCAGATCGGCGCGCATTACGCGGCACAGGTTGACGTATCTCAGACCGCAATCACCTCGGGCTGCAATCAGGCGTTTTCGGCTGTAGTCTCGGCGATCACCGATGAGGCAGATGAGGTGATTCTGCCAACGCCATGGTATTTCAATCATAAAATGTGGCTGGACATGGTAGGTGTGCGCACAGTGGATTTGCCGACGGGTGACGATCTGTTGCCCGATCCAGAGCTGGCACGTCAGCGGATCACCGGGAAAACGCGCGCCATCGCACTGGTTACGCCCAACAACCCCGGTGGCGTGGAATACCCCGCCGATCTGGTTCGAGCGTTCTATGACCTGGCGCGCGACAACGGGATTCGCTTGATCGTCGACGAAACCTATCGCGATTTCGACAGTCGCAGCGGCCCACCCCACGATCTGTTCCAGCAACCCGCCTGGGATGAGACGCTGATTCACCTCTATTCCTTCTCGAAATCCTATCGCCTGACCGGCCACCGGGTTGGTGCCATAGCAACAAGCCGTTCTCTTTTGGCCGAGGTCGAGAAATTCCTCGACACAGTCGCCATTTGCCCCGGCCAGATCGGCCAGTTCGCGGCCCTTTGGGGAATGCAGAACTTGTCACAATGGCTGGCGGGTGAGCGAGACGAAATTCTCGACCGCAGAGCTGCAATCAAAGATGGAATGCCTGCACTTGAAGCCAAAGGATGGCGTCTTTTAGGGCTTGGGGCGTATTTTGCTTATCTCGAACATCCGTTCGACATGCCTTCGGATGATCTGGCCCGCCGTCTGGTGGCTGAGGCAGGCGTGCTGCTGTTACCCGGTACCATGTTCATGCCCGATCATGATCCCGCCGGAAGACGGCAGGTACGTGTGGCGTTCGCCAATCTCGACCGTGCGGGACTGGGACAATTGTTCGACCGGTTGCAGGGCCTGTCCTTCTAAGCTTGCCCCCCGGCGGTGTGCGTCGTATTCAGGGCCGCAACCGACAGGGCAGAACGCTGCCGCAAAAACAAGAGGGCACTATGGCCGCAGGCGCAAAAAGTCTTTCGAAAACCTTTGTCTGGATTCTGATGGGCCTGCTGATGCTGGGCCTAGCGGGCTTTGGCGCCACCAATCTCAGCGGTACGGTTCGAACCGTCGCGCAAGTGGGCGATGAAAGTGTCTCGGTCGAAGAGTTTGTGCGCGAGTTGCAGCGTGAAATCCGCGCAGTCGAAGCACAATCCGGCCAGCCCTTGCAAATGTCACAGGCGCGTGACCTTGGACTGGATCAGAACGCCCTTGCCCGTCTGACCGCATTGGCGGCTTTGGACAACGAAGTCGGCCAGCTTGGTATTTCCATTGGGGACGAGAATCTGCAGCAAGAGATCGTTGGAATCCAGGCCTTTCAGGGTGTGGACGGCAGCTTTGACCGTGAAGCCTATCGTTTTCAGCTGGAACAGGTTGGCATGACTGATTCCGAGTTTGAAACGGATCTGCGCAAAGAATCGGCGCGCACAATCGTGCAGGGCGCGATCATGGGTGGCGTCGCGATGCCTGCGACTCTGACAGATGCGATGACGGATTACATCGGCGCGCGGCGCAGCTTCACGGTTGCGACCGTGGGCACCGAAGCTCTGGAGGCCCCGGTTGCCGAACCGACCGAGGCGCAAGTTCAGACTTTTTATGATGAAAACGGAGATCAGTTCACCCTGCCCCGCACCAAGCAGCTGACCTATGCGATCCTGTCGCCCGCAATGCTGATCGACAGCGTTGAGGTGGATCAAGAAGCTCTGCGGAAACTCTATGAAGATCGTTCTGACGAATACAATCAACCCGAACGCCGCCTGGTGGAACGCCTGAACTTCCCTGATGAACAGGCCGCCAACGATGCCAAGGCGCAGCTCGAGGTCGGCGGCACCACTTTCGAACAACTGGTTCGCGACCGCGATCTTGAACTGAACGATATCGATCTGGGCGATGTAACCCGTGATGATCTGGGCGAGGCTGCGGATACCGTTTTTGCGGCTGATCTCGATTCTGTTGTCGGCCCCCTGCCTTCGGTATTTGGTCCGGCCCTGTTCCGGATCAACGGATCTCTGGCGGCGAATAATGTGCCTTTTGAGGATGCAGAACCGGCCTTGCGGGAAGAACTGGCAGCCGAGCGCGCGCGCCGCCTGATCGAAGCACAGTCCGAAGACATCAACGATATGCTGGCTGGCGGCGCCACGCTGGAAGAACTGACGGATGAGACCGAAATGGAGCTGGGTCAGATCGACTGGACCCGCGAGAGTTCGGATGATGTCGCTGCCTATGACGGATTCCGCGTCGCCGCCGAGGCGGTGCAGGACGGTGATTTCCCGGAAATCGGCTTCCTCGAAGATGGGTCAATCTTTGCCCTGCGCCTGAATGAGGTTCTGCCGCGCCGCCCCGAGCCGTTGGACAGCGCGCGTGATCGTGTGGCTGCCGCATGGCTTCAGGCCGAAACCAACAAGGCGCTCGAAAATCGGGCGAATGCGGTTCTGACTCAGTTGGCCACAGATGGAGACTTTACAACCACCGGTCTGCCGTTCCGCGTGGAAAACGCCCTGACCCGCACGGCGTTTCTGGATGACGTTCCCGTAGATTTCATGAATGAAGTGTTCCAGATGGAACCTGGCGAGCTGCGCGTCATTGGTGGCAACGGTGCAGCCCTGCTGGTGCGTCTGGACGAGGTTTTGCCACCTGCAGACACGGACGAGCTGCGCCAGCTGCGTGAAGCCCTGTCTGCGCAGATGAATCAGGCCCTGTCACAGAATATTTTCAACGCTTACGTGCGCGATGCACAGACACGCGCGCGCCCGGTCGTCGACCAACAGGCACTGAACGCCGTGCAGGCGAGCTTTTAAACGAGACCGATATGGCCCTGACACCCGAATTCGACACCTTCGCGCGCGCTTATGAAGCGGGCGAAAATCAGGTGGTCTATACACGGCTTGCCGCTGATCTGGACACGCCCGTGTCGCTGATGCTCAAGCTGACCGGCGCGCAAAAAGATGCGTTCATGCTGGAATCCGTGACTGGTGGCGAGGTTCGCGGTCGTTATTCGATCATCGGAATGAAACCCGACCTGATCTGGCGGTGTCGTGGTGAAACATCTGAATTGAACCGCTCAGCCCGGTTCGATGCCGAGGCATTTTCGGCCCAAGATGGCAACCCGATGGACAACCTGCGCGCTTTGCTGGCCGAAAGCCGCATCGACCTGCCCGACGACCTGCCGCAGGCCGCCGCCGGGCTGTTTGGGTATCTGGGCTATGACATGGTGCGGCTGGTGGAATACCTACCGGATGTGAACCCCGATCCTTTGGGACTGCCCGATGCGATCATGCTGCGCCCTTCCGTTATTGCGGTTCTGGACGGTGTCAAAGGTGAGGTAACCGTGGTGTCCCCCGTCTGGGCGTCCGATGGGCAATCGGCCAAGGCTGCCTATGCTCAGGCCGCCGAGCGTGTGATGGATGGGGTACGCGATCTGGAACGTGCCATGCCCGCAGAGACCCGCGATCTGGGGGATGCGCGCGAGGTTGCTCCGCCAGTGTCGAACTTCACCAAATCCGGCTATATGGAAGCGGTTGAAAAGGCCAAGGAGTACATCCGCGCAGGTGATATTTTCCAGGTCGTGCCAGCACAACGTTGGACGCAGGAATTCCCTCTGCCGCCTTTTGCGCTCTACCGTTCGTTGCGGCGCACCAACCCGTCGCCCTTCATGTTCTACTTCAACTTCGGCGGTTTTCAGGTCGTGGGTGCCAGCCCCGAAATTCTGGTGCGTGTGTTTGGCAGTGAAGTCACCATTCGCCCCATTGCAGGCACCCGCCCCCGGGGCGCGACGCCCGAAGAAGACAAGGCAAACGAACTGGATCTGCTGGCCGACAAGAAAGAACTTGCCGAGCATCTGATGCTTCTGGATCTGGGCCGCAACGATACAGGCCGTGTTTCCAAGATCGGCACCGTGCGTCCAACCGAAGAGTTCATCATCGAACGCTACAGCCATGTGATGCATATTGTGTCAAACGTGGTGGGTGAGCTGGCCGAAGACAAAGACGCGCTGGACGCGTTTTTTGCGGGAATGCCAGCGGGAACAGTGTCCGGCGCGCCCAAAGTGCGCGCGATGGAGATTATTGACGAGTTGGAACCCGAAAAACGCGGCATCTATGGCGGTGGCGTCGGATATTTCAGCGCGGGTGGCGACATGGACATGTGTATCGCGCTGCGCACAGCCATCGTGAAAGATCACAAGCTTTATATCCAGGCAGGTGGCGGTGTTGTTTACGACAGTAACCCAGAGGCCGAATTCATGGAAACTGTCCATAAATCCAACGCAATCCGACGAGCGGCGGCAGATGCCGCGCGTTTCACGGGCAACGGAAACAGCTAAACGGAAAAAGGGCGGCAGATCAGAAGATCGCCGCCCTTTTTTCGATACGACTTCGATTTCGCGACGTGCAGATTACTGTACCTGTTTCATCATGACCGCCGAAATCGGAGCCATGGCCACGCGGCTACCCCGGTCTTCCAGCCCCCAAAGCAACAGGGCCGAGATCGTTTCGGGGCGCACCCGACCCAGCATGACCACAGCGCCTTCCTGCCCGGCGCGAAACGCCGCCTGATCCAGGAAACGACGCATGACTTTAGGGTCCTGACGCGCGCCATCTATATCACGGAACACAACACCCGATGGCGTACCGTTTCGGGCTGCCAGTTTCTGCACGGTGTTCAACCCGTTGTCCTGCGTGATCAATCCCCGGCCAGTCCCGGCGGCAATTTCTGCAACCTGATCAGCCAGTTTGCGGTTGCCGTGAATTCCGCTGTTCACCCCTTCCAGAATGCCGACGGTTTCGGGCAGAGTATCCAGCCAGACAGACAGGGAAACCTCGGCATCCTGAGCGGTCGCCGCCTCAGGCAAATCAGCAAGGGCCATGACTTCAAACCCGGCCGCGCGGTGCCGCGCCATCTTTTCCGCTGCATCAGGGTCAGAAGGATTCACGGCAAAGCTGATCGGATATGGAAAATCCTGCAGTGCTTCGGTCCCGAACGCGCCTTCGTCATCGATCAGAATGATGGACATCAACGGTTTGGATTCAGGGTTTTCAAACTTTACCGCATAGCGTTCGATTGGCTTGCCCGATGGTGTTGGTTGTTCTGCCGAGGCTTCCTCGACCACCGGATCACCATCCCGTTCTGTCAATGGAACCACACGTGTTCCAACCGTTGAACTGACGCTTGCCTGCTGTTCACTACCGATCTGGGGCAGTGCTGCGATGCGCGGCAACTTGCGTGGCAAAGTGTCTTCATCCCCTTCCACCGCAATCGGGCTGCTTTCAAACGGGTTTTCCTCTTCGGTATCCGCCGTTTGTGGCAAAGGGTCTTGTTCCGGTTGAAGAAGTGCAACCTCTGTTGTCTCGGGTTCTTCCGTGGGCGGGGTTGGTGTATCGTCGATCACGGCTGGTACAGCTTCGTCCTGCGGAACAGATGGGGCCAGGCTGGGTTCCGGCGGAGCAGCGGGTGCTTCGGTCACAACGGACACTTCAGTTACATCTGCGGCCTCGGGTTCGTCCACGACCTCAGCTGCCTCATCAACAACCGGCTGAGTATCTGACGACGATTCCAGCCCCGATAGATCGGCCAATTCCTCTGTCGCGTCATCGGCGACTTCCAGCGCACTGGGCGCCAGTTCCACCAGATCGGCATCAGAAACCGCTTCGGCCACCTCAGTCGGCGCCTCAGGTGTTTCAGAAATCGTCGGTGCCGGCGCTTGGGTTGAGACAACCGGCGTATTGACCATCGGCGTCTTAAGCGACACGACCACGCCCAAGATCAAAACAACGATCGCCCCAGCGATCATTCCTCCGAAGAATCCGCCCATATTTCCTGCCTTTCGCCTCTTTTCTCTGCCTCGTCCAGCTCTGCGCCATCTGATGTGGCGCTCGGCCAATAGGACGCGTCAGAAACGGTATGTCCTCTTGACGCTGCCGCTCAAGCCTGAGCATGTATGTGCGGACATTATACCGTGGCCCGGGGCTGCATCGCCAGCCTGAAATGCCCAAGCGAAGATAAGTGCCCATATGCTGCTGCTGATCGACAACTACGATTCGTTTACCTACAATTTGGTACATTATTTAGGCGAACTTGGTGCCGAAATGGTCATTCGCCGAAATGATGCGCTGGATGTGCAGGAAGCGATGGCGATGAACCCCGCCGGAATACTGCTGAGCCCGGGCCCCTGCGACCCGGATCAGGCGGGGATATGCCTTGCGCTGACCGAAGCTGCCGCTGAAACCAGAACACCATTGTTGGGGGTTTGCCTTGGCCACCAGACCATCGGTCAGGTTTTTGGTGGTAAAGTGGTGCGCTGCCACGAGATCGTGCACGGCAAAATGGGCACCATGAACCACACAGGTAAAGGCCTGTTTGCCGGTTTGCCCTCGCCCTTTGAGGCAACGCGGTACCATTCGCTGATCGTGGAACGCGAAACCCTGCCCGACTGCCTTGAGATTACGGCCGAGCTGGAAGATGGCACCATCATGGGTCTGCAACACAAGGAACTGCCCATCCACGGCGTGCAGTTCCACCCTGAGTCCATCGCATCCGAGCATGGTCACGCCTTGCTCAAGAACTTCCTGCAAGAACTGAAAGTCCCCGCATGAGCGACGCGCTTAAACCGCTGATCGGGGCCGCTGCCGATCGTCCATTGACTCGTGATGAAGCTGAAAAAGCCTTTGCCATTCTGTTCGAGGGCGAAGCCACGCCCAGCCAGATCGGCGGATTGCTGATGGCCATGCGGACACGCGGCGAGACAGTCGACGAATACGCCGCAGCCGCCGCCGTGATGCGTTCGAAATGCAACGCCGTGTCGGCACCCGACGGGGCGATGGATATTGTGGGCACGGGCGGAGATGGAAAAGGCACTCTGAATATTTCGACCGCGACAGCTTTTGTCGTCGCCGGTGCTGGAGTCACGGTCGCCAAACACGGCAATCGCAACCTGAGTTCAAAATCCGGCGCGGCGGACGCTTTGGGTCAGATGGGTATCAACGTCATGGTTGGTCCGCAAGTTGTTGAGAACGCTTTGAAAGACGTCGGCATTGGCTTCATGATGGCCCCGATGCATCATCCGGCCATTGCCCATGTGATGCCATCACGCCAGGAGCTGGGAACGCGCACGATCTTCAACATTCTTGGCCCCCTGACCAATCCCGCTGGCGTCAAACGGCAATTGACCGGCGCGTTCAGTCGCGACCTGATCCGCCCGATGGCCGAAACGCTTGGTCTGCTGGGTTCAGACCGCGCGTGGCTGGTGCACGGCTCGGACGGGACGGATGAACTCACGATCACAGGCATAAGCTGGGTCGCTGCACTGGAAGACGGCACGATCAAAGAGGTTGAACTGCACCCCGAAGACGCTGGTCTGCCGGTTCATCCGTTCGAGGATATAATCGGCGGAACTCCGGAAGAAAACGCAGTGGCTTTCCGCGCACTGCTGGATGGTGCCCCGTCCGCTTATCGTGACGCCGTGCTGCTGAATTCGGCTGCTGCTTTGGTCGTGGCCGAAGCTGCAAACGATCTTCGCGAAGGTGTCACCATGGCCGCCGAGAGCATCGACAGCGGCAAAGCCAAAGACAAAATCGCCGCTCTGGCCCGCAAGACACAGGAAGCCGCATGACCGAGACCGTTCTGGACAAGATCAAAGCCTACAAGCTGGAAGAGGTCGCAGCCGTCAAGGCACAAAAAACACTGGAAACACTGGAAGGTGAGGCGCGGGCCGCATCAGAAACCCGTGGCTTTGCGAAAGCTTTGCAATCCGCATCCCGGCAAGGCTATGGCCTGATTGCCGAGGTCAAGAAAGCCAGCCCATCCAAGGGTCTGATCCGCCCGGATTTCGACCCGCCTGTACTGGCCAAAGCGTATGAGGACGGGGGCGCTGCATGTTTGTCCGTGCTGACCGACACCCCCAGCTTCCAAGGCGCAAAGGAATACCTGACGCAGGCGCGCGAGGCGACATCCCTGCCCGCTTTGCGCAAGGATTTCATGTATGACCCCTATCAAGTGGTCGAAGCCCGCGCCCTGGGCGCTGATTGTATTTTGATCATCATGGCATCCGTCAGCGACGATCAGGCGGCTGAGTTGGAACAGACCGCCTTCGATTGGGAGATGGATGTTCTGATCGAAGTGCATGACGAAGCGGAACTGGAACGCGCGGCCCAGTTGAAAAGCCCGTTGATCGGCATCAACAACCGCAATCTCAAAACTTTTGAGACCACACTCGACACCACGCGGCGCTTGTCCAAACTGGTGCCTGCAGACCGTACCATTGTCTGTGAAAGCGGTCTGGGAACGCCGGATGACTTGAAGGACATTGCGCGCTATGGCGCCCGTTGCTTCTTGATCGGTGAAAGCCTGATGCGTCAGGACGATGTCGAGGCCGCCACGCGTCATATCCTGTCCAACCCTCTGATCCCCGGAGTGATGTGATGCCGCTGACCCATTTTGACGCGCAAGGTCAGGCGCATATGGTTGATGTGTCGGACAAAGACGTGACCGACCGTGTCGCCGTTGCCGCCGGGCACATCAAGATGGCAGCGGAAACCTTTGAAATCATTTCAGAAGGCCGCGCAAAAAAGGGTGATGTCCTTGGCATTGCCCGTCTGGCCGGCATCATGGGAGCAAAAAAAACACCAGACCTTATCCCCCTGTGCCACCCTTTGCCTGTTACAAAAGTGGCAGTCGAATTGACGCTTGATCCCGATCTGCCGGGTGTTCAGATCGAGGCCACGGTCAAAACCTCGGGACAGACAGGTGTCGAGATGGAAGCCCTGACCGCTGTCTCAACCGCCGCATTGACGGTGTACGACATGACCAAAGCTGTCGACAAGGCGATGGAGATTGGCAGAATCCGTGTTCTATTGAAAGACGGCGGAAAATCAGGGCGTTACGAGGCAAAATGATAACGGTCGAAGAGGCACGCGCCCTGCTGTTCGATCTGGTGGACCCCTTACCTTCGGAAGAGGTTCCTCTGGCACAATCCGCCGGGCGTGTTTTGGTGCAGGATGTTGTGGCGGGACGGAACCAGCCACCTTTCGCCGCTTCGTCGATGGATGGGTATGCGGTGAAAGCCGCCGAAGTTGAGCTGCACGCCATGTTTAAGGTTGTCGGCGAATCCGCAGCGGGCCATCGGTTTGACGGCCAAGTCGGCCCCGGTCAGGCTGTGCGCATCTTCACTGGTGCGCCAGTGCCCGAGGGCGCGGACTTTGTGGTGATACAGGAAGATACTGACCGCCGTGGAGACCTGATCACTATCACCGACGATCCGGGCCCTAAAACCAATATCCGTCCTGCCGGCGTCGATTTTGAAATTGGCACAACCATTTCAGCGCCGCGTTTGATCCGTGCCGAGGATGTGGCCCTGATGGCCGCAATGAACACCCCGCGCGTTGCGGTTGCGCGCAAACCGGTGATCGCCCTGATCTCGACCGGTGATGAGCTGGTTATGCCAGGGGAAGAGCCCGGTCAGGATCAGATCATCGCCTCGAACACATTCGGCCTGCGGGCGTTGCTTGAAGGCTTGGGGGCAACGGTGCGGGTTCTGCCCATTGCGCGCGATACCGTTTCCTCGCTTGAAACCGCGTTTGGCCTGGCGCATGGGGCCGATCTTGTCGTGACAATCGGCGGTGCGTCTGTTGGTGACTATGACCTTGTCTCGGATGTTTCGCAGGGATTGGGGATGGAACGGTCCTTCTACAAGATCCGAATGCGCCCGGGAAAACCGCTGATGGCCGGACGTATCGGCGAAACGGCAATGGTCGGTCTGCCGGGCAATCCGGTCAGCGCCATGGTCTGCGGCTATCTGTTTCTGGCTCCAATGGTGCGCCGGATGCTGGGGCTGGACCACGTGGTTCCACCTTTCCGTACCGCGCAACTCGCGGAGCCTTTGTTGAAAAACGGACCGCGAGAGCACTATATGCGCGCGGTTCTGAGCGAAACGGGCATTGCGGCTTGCGCGGATCAAGACAGCTCGCTTCTCAGCGTTCTGGCGCAGGCCAACGCGCTTTTGCTGCGCCAACCGCACGATCCCGCCCGAAAAATCGGAGAAACGGTTCAGTACCTGCCCATCTGAGATGTTCTCAAATCCATTGACACAAAACGTGAACATGCGTAGAACAAAAGAAAACGTATGAGCGACGAGGTGTGAGCGATGCTGACCAAGAAGCAATTGGATTTGCTGGAATTCATCCACAAACGCGTGCAGGCGGACGGTGTTCCGCCCAGTTTCGACGAAATGAAGGCCGCGCTTGATCTGCGGTCGAAATCCGGCATCCACAGATTGATCACCGCGCTGGAAGAGCGCGGGTTTATCCGCCGCCTTGCCCATCGCGCCCGTGCTATTGAGATTGTGAAACTTCCTGAAAGCCTTGGTGGTGAACCCACTACCGGGTTCACGCCCCGTGTGATCGAAGGTGACAAACCGGAAGGCCGCCGCCCTGCCAATGTTGAACCTGTTTCGGTAGACGCGCTGGAGCTGCCGGTCATGGGCCGGATCGCAGCCGGTGTTCCGATTGAAGCCATCAGCCATGTCTCGCACCATGTTGCCGTCCCCGGCCCCATGGTCTCCGGCAAGGGTGAGCATTACGCGTTGGAGGTCCGCGGTGACTCGATGATCGACGCGGGTATTAACGACGGTGATGTGGTGGTAATCCGGGAAACTTCGACCGCAGACAACGGCGACATCGTGGTTGCGCTGGTCGAAGATCAGGAAGCCACGTTGAAGCGGTATTTTCGCCGTGGCAACGCCATCGCGCTCGAGGCTGCCAACCCGGTCTACGAGACGCGCGTGCTGCCCGAGGATAAGGTCAAGGTGCAAGGCCGCCTTGTGGGCCTGATCCGGACCTACTGATTTCGCTTGGAACGGAGGTCCCCGGCAGGGTTCGGGGACCAGAGCCTGCGCCCGGTGAGCTCAGCACTTGATACCAGTTTACCGTCCAGAACGGAAAGGCTGCCGGTTTCATACAAACGATCCGGGTCAAACACCCCGCATGACCCTTGCAGATCAAGGGCTATGGCAGAGACGATGATCTGGTTTTCCTTGCATTCTTTAAATCCGTTTGCCGCCCGTTTCCCGGTCAGGTGGATTATTTCCTGCTCCTTCAGCAGATAGCGTTGGACCGCGTTTTTCTCTGGCCACCTGAGCGCCGCCTGAGACTGATCGACACTGTCCCCATCATTCTCCAACCAGACGGTCGCGACAAACCCGCTGCCTTTGTTTTTGCTCAGCGCGCGGCCTTGTTCGGTCATCACCCCCACCAACCCTCCGGTCTCGGCGATCAGGACGTCAGGACGTTGCCCTTCGGTCCACAACAGAAAACCCGCAAGAACAGGCCCCGCCCCAACCCACCGCGCGTGTCCTTGCCACAACGCGGTCCACAAAGCGCCCAAAGCGATAAGAGGCAGAATGTACCACGGCGGACCAACTACATATCCCTGTGCGCCATCCAGGTTCGAAACCCAATGCGACACTGTCAATATCCAGTTCAGGGCCCAACCCATCACCGTCAGGGGAATCGCCTCGAGCCCCAGAGGAGCCAGTAACGCGGCAACCACCGCCGCGGGGACAACAAACAAACCCATGACCGGAACAGAGAGCAGGTTCGCCAAAAGCCCGTAGTGCGACATGGTATTAAAATGCGCGGCACCGATCGGAGCAGTTGCTATCCCCGCTATAGCCGAGGACATCAGAACGCCCACCGCCGGTTTAAGCCATTTCGGTCCGGGCATGGAACCAACTTCGCGCAGCGCTCCGAACACGGCGACCAATGCGGTGGTGGCAGCAAATGACATCTGAAATCCCGGGCTTAGCAGTGATTCTGGTCTGAGGATCAGGACGATCACCGCCGCAACGGCCACAGCACGCAGTGATATAGCCCGACGGTCGATCAGCACGGCGCCCAACATGACCGTGACCATGACAAAGGCGCGCTCGGTGGCGACATTTCCCCCGGACAGCATCAGATAGATGGTCGCGGCAAGCAACGCACACACAGCAGCCACCTTTCGAACTGGCACCCGCAGCGCAAGCGGTGGGATGAGCGACAGACCGATGCGGCAGGCCACAAAAACAAATCCTGTCAGCAGCCCCATATGCAGCCCCGATATGGCCAGCAAATGCGCCAGATTTGAAGCCCGCAGCGACGACAGCGTCTCTTGTCCCATGCCACTGCGATCTCCGGTGGTCACAGCAGCAGCAAAACCACCGATTTCCCCCGGAAGAACTTCTTTCACGCGCTCGGAAATGGCCATGCGTATGGCGGTTAGCCGAACGCCTTCGATCCCGTCTGACGCAGGCGCGATGGTTAAAACAGGGACGCGGGTGTACCCCACCGCGCCTAAACTCTGGAACCAGGCATGGCGGCGGAAATCGAACCCGCCGGGCTCAACCGGGCCTTGTGGCGGAGACAGATGCGCCGTTGTCATGATCCTTTGCCCCGGTGCGATTGATCCTGTTGGGGCATGCACGGAAAGACGGATGCGCTGCGGCCTTCGCTCCTGCGGCACGTCCCCTATACGTACCTGATCGAGCGTCAACCGCAACGCATCCGAGGCAGACCGATCCATGGCGACGACCCTCCCCTCGACAGGGCCATAATATCGCCATGACAGAACCGGTTCTGCCACCATATGGGCGCGAGCACCTGCCAGGCAGAAACCGGCAGCGATCAGCGCCCCCCCGATGGTCAACGACCCCACCCCCGGCGGAAGCCAGCGGCGCAAAACGATAAGTGCCAGGCACAGACAGACCAGACCTGCGTATTCCGGCAACGCGGGCTCTGACCGGATGTTGAAATACAGGCCAATTCCCGTTGCCAGCAAGACCGGTGTCCATGGGAACAGGTACCCTGTCTGGTGCAGCAGCGCGGCCTCAACCCGTGTAAGAACACGCATGGTTGCCCCCGTCCTTCGGGCTCGTTAGACAGGCGTCAATCTATGCCAGATACGGTTACCAAAAGGTTAATCCCCACCATGTCCGACCAGGTCGTCACTCGTTTTGCCCCCTCACCCACCGGTTTTCTGCATATCGGCGGCGCGCGCACCGCGCTGTTCAATTGGCTCTACGCTCGGGGCCGTGGCGGCAAGTTCCTGTTGCGGATTGAAGACACCGACCGCGAACGCTCGACCCCCGAAGCGACTGCCGCAATCCTTCAGGGCATGGCATGGCTGGGTCTGGACCATGACGGTGAAGTGATCAGCCAGTTCGACGGCGCAAGCCGCCATGCTGAGGTTGCTCATCAACTGCTGTCCAAGGGTAAGGCGTACAAGTGTTTCTCGACTCAGGAGGAAATCGCTGCCTTCCGCGAACAGGCGCGCGCCGAAGGGAGATCGACCCTGTTCCGAAGCCCCTGGCGCGACGCCGATCCGACGACACATCCCGATGCGCCGTTCGTCATCCGTATCAAGGCCCCGCAGGACGGGGCGACCGTCATCCGTGATCAGGTTCAAGGCGATGTCACCATCCGCAACGATCAACTGGACGACATGATCCTGCTGCGCTCGGATGGCACACCTGTCTACATGCTGGCGGTGGTGGTCGACGATCATGACATGGGCGTCACCCATGTTATTCGCGGCGACGATCACCTGAACAACGCAGCGCGCCAGATGATGATCTATGAGGCGATGGGCTGGGACGTTCCGGTCTGGGCACATATTCCGCTGATACACGGGCCCGATGGCAAGAAATTGTCGAAACGTCATGGCGCGCTTGGCGCGCAGGAATATCAGGCCATGGGTTATCCCGCGGCTGGAATGCGTAATTACCTGGCTCGTTTGGGTTGGAGTCATGGTGATGACGAGTTTTTTACGGATGCCCAAGCAAAAGAATGGTTCGATCTGGACGGGATCGGCAAAAGCCCGGCCCGTTTCGATCTGAAAAAGCTGGAGAATCTCTGCGGCCAGCATATTGCCATCTCTGATGATGCTGCACTGCGGCAAGAAATTGAAGATTACCTTGCGGCAGCGGACCTTCCTGCTCTCACCTCGACACAATCCGGTGATCTGGAACGTGCGATGTATTGCCTCAAGGATCGGGCACGTACTTTCCCGGAACTCCTTGAAAAAGCGCATTTTGCACTGACCGAACGCCCAATTTCTCCCGATGAGAAGGCGACAAAAGCACTGGCATCTGTATCCGACGGTATACTGTCGGAATTGACGCCGCAGTTGCAAAATGTTAGCTGGTCCCGGAACGAACTGGAGGAGGTCCTGAATTCCTTTGCCGAGTCAAAGGAGCTCAAGTTCGGCAAGTTGGCAGGCCCGCTACGGGCTGCGCTGGCAGGCCGGGCCGTTACACCTTCGGTTTTTGATATGATGCTGGTGCTGGGACGGGATGAAACCCTGGCGCGGCTCACTGAGGCAGCGAAATAAACCCAACCTTCATAAACGGGTAACGCTGCTCCGTTAACACCCGGATTGCGCGTCCGCGCGCAGTCGTTGCCCGTATCGCCAGAGGTCCGTCCGGCGTACGCATGAATGAAGAAGGGACAACTATGACTGACAGCAACAAAACAGCCACTCTGACTGTTCACGGCAAAGATTACGAGTTGCCAGTTCATTCCCCGACCACCGGCCCTGACGTTGTCGATATTCGCAAGCTTTACGGTCAGGCCGGGGTTTTTACCTACGATCCGGGCTTCACCTCGACCGCCAGTTGCGACAGCACCATCACCTATATCGACGGTGAAAAAGGCGAGCTGCTGCACCGGGGCTATCCGATCGACCAACTGGCCGAGAAGTCGCACTTCCTCGAGGTTTGCTATTTGCTGCTGTACGGAGAACTGCCTGCGGCAAAGGCTCTGGAGAAGTTCGAAACCACGATCACTCGTCACACCATGCTGCACGAGCAGATGCAGTATTTCTATCGTGGTTTCCGCCGCGACGCGCACCCAATGGCCATCATGGTCGGTGTTGTCGGTGCGATGTCGGCCTTCTATCACGACTCGACCGATATCGCGGATCCGCAGCAACGTGAGATCGCATCGCATCGCCTGATCGCCAAGATGCCAACGATTGCAGCCTGGGCCTATAAATACCACACGGGTCAGCCCTTCGTATATCCGCGCAACGATCTGGACTATGCGTCCAACTTCCTGCGCATGTGTTTCAGCGTTCCGGCCGAAGAATATGAGGTGAACCCGATCCTCAGCCGCGCGATGGACCGCATCTTTACCCTACACGCCGATCATGAGCAGAACGCGTCAACGTCGACCGTGCGTCTGGCGTCGTCCTCGGGCGCAAACCCGTTCGCGTGTATCGCGGCCGGCATCGCTTGCCTGTGGGGTCCGTCCCATGGTGGTGCGAACCAGGCGTGTCTGGAGATGTTGGAAGAGATCGGCACAGTTGATCGCATTCCCGAGTACATCGCTCGGGCCAAAGACAAAAACGATCCGTTCCGCCTGATGGGCTTTGGTCACCGCGTCTATAAGAACTTCGATCCGCGCGCCAAAGTCATGAAGCAATCGGCCGATGAAGTGTTGGATCTGCTGGGTGTTGAAGACAACCCGAAACTGCAGGTTGCCAAGGAGCTGGAGCGCGAAGCGCTGGAAGATCCGTACTTCGCCGACAAGAAACTGTTCCCGAATGTGGACTTCTATTCGGGCATCATCCTCGAGGCGATGGGTTTCCCAACCTCAATGTTCACGCCGATTTTCGCCCTGTCGCGCACAGTGGGCTGGGTCAGCCAGTGGAAAGAAATGATCGCCGATCCGCAGAACAAGATCGGACGCCCACGCCAGCTGTATCTGGGCGAGACGCTGCGGGATTACGTGGATATCGAAAACCGCTGATCCGTCGCAGAGCAGTTCATTTGACAAAAAGACCCCGGTTTGACCGGGGTCTTTTTTTGGACCGCTGCTCATCAGCGTTGCCGAAGTGTAGTCATGCATCAGTAATTTCCGGGTCGAAGAGCGCGAAGGTTCAAACAGTTTCGATCTCGGGCCTTGGGGGCCTGGTGTGATTGACCGCGTGTTGTTTGGTCCGTCTGATCTGCACTGCTGGCCGTTTCGGTCATCGTTTTGCGACCTCTGCGGCATAAGCTTCTGATCTTTCCAATCAAAACAGACGCATCTGATCCCCCGGCTGTGGCGGTACGGCAAACAGGTCGCAACGCAACGGTGCGGATTTGACCGACAAACCAAGGCGTTTGCAGGCCTTCGAGAATCTCTGCGCGATGATCCCGGCATAGACACCCTCACCTCGCATTCGGTGCCCCCAACGGGGATCATAATCGCGCCCTCCGTGCATGTCGCGCAGCTTGGACATGACCTTCTCGGAACGGGCTGGTTCATGCTCTGCCAGCCAGTCCTGCCACAGCTGTGATACCTCGCGTGGCAACCGCAGCATGATCCAGCTGGCGGCATCTGCTCCGGCCTCCTGCCCCGCTTCCAGAAGGTTCTCAAGTTCATGATCGGTCAAACCTGGCACAATCGGGGAAGTCATGACGCGTACCGGAACCCCTGCCTCGGTCAGAGTGCGGATCATACGCAGACGCCGTTCCGGTGACGGTGCGCGAGGCTCCATCCGGCGCGAGAGAGTTGCGTCCAAAGTGGTCAGCGAGATCCCAACACGCACCAGCCCATGGCTGGCCATTTCAGCCAGAATGTCCAGATCCCGCTCGATCAGAGCACCCTTGGTGACAATTGCGACCGGATGGTTGAATTCGCGCAGCACCTCAAGACAGGACCTTGTAATAAAGCGATTTTTCTCGATGGGCTGATAGGGGTCGGTGTTTGTACCAATGGCCAGCGGAGCCACCTTGTAGGATTTTGACGACAATTCCTTGCGCAACACACTGTTCATGTTTGGGCGGGCGGTCAGGCGAGTTTCGAAATCCAGCCCTGCGGACAGACCCAGATAGGCATGGCTGGGCCGGGCAAAACAATAGACACACCCATGTTCGCACCCCCGATACGGATTGATGGAACGGTCAAACGGTAGATCCGGAGACCGGTTATACGTAATCGCACTGCGCGCCACCTCATCCCGTGTTTCAGTGCGCAGAGGCGGCAGGGATTCGTCACTCTTCCACCCGTCATCGGCGGCGACAGTGGCAAAGCGTTCGAACCGTCCGGCGGCGTTCGAACGTGTTCCTCTGGCTTTCGGAGTTTGTATGGCGCTCATTTCGACAGCTTGTTCTATGTTTGTTCTCATTCGGAACATACGCCTGCGACCCGTCCGGTGCAAGTCATCCATGCGCCAGCCAAAACAGGCATGATCAAACGGAGCGCACGATAATCATGCAGATTTTTCATTCGAGCCGGTCAATTTTTTGACCTATAGGTCGGTCCCGAAACGACCGACGTCGCAATCGTCACAGTCAGGATGCGACGTTTTGGCCAAAACGATAAAAATGCCACCACGGGCCGATAGCCCGCCCAGCACAGGGAATACCCCATGTCCGACGAAGAAGACATCATCCTGTCCGAACTGAACGACGACGAATTGGTCGAACAGATGTTCGACGATCTCTATGACGGTCTGAAAGAAGAGATCGAAGAAAGCACCAACATCCTGCTGGAACGCGGATGGACCCCGTATGACATCCTGACAAAAGCGCTGGTTGGTGGCATGACCATCGTGGGCCATGACTTCCGCGACGGCATCCTGTTCGTGCCCGAAGTTCTGCTGGCCGCCAACGCCATGAAGGGCGGTATGTTCATCCTCAAGCCGTTGCTCGCAGAAACAGGCGCACCGCGCGTCGGCAAGATGGTCATCGGCACCGTCAAAGGCGATATCCACGACATCGGCAAGAACCTTGTTTCGATGATGATGGAAGGCGCCGGTTTCGAAGTTGTCGATCTGGGAATCAACAACCCGGTCGAGAATTATCTGGAAGCGCTTGAAACTGAGCAACCAGATATTCTGGGCATGTCTGCGCTGCTGACCACCACAATGCCTTACATGAAGGTGGTTATCGACACGTTGGTCGAACAAGGTGTGCGTGATGACTATATCGTTCTGGTTGGCGGCGCCCCGCTGAACGAAGAGTTTGGCAAGGCCATCGGTGCAGACGCCTATTGCCGTGACGCTGCGGTTGCAGTGGAAACCGCAAAAGACTTTGTAGGCCGCAAGCACAATCAGCTGGCTGGCTGAGCCGCCTGAGATTTTTTTGAAAAGGGCCGTTCACATTTGGGCGGCCCTTTCTCGTTTTGGAAGGCAGAACCGCCTATGTTTAGTGCAAGCCCCTAGACCTTCAATTTGGGACTGCACCGTTTGGTCGACGTTTATGCAAATCCGACCGATTTGCTTGTCTTCTGCTGACAACGCTCGATCGCTGAGGTCGGCAGCTTGCCATCACAGGTCGGAACAGGGCTTGCCTGCGCTTGATATTCATCCTCTTCTTGGAAGAACTCAGAGGACGCCACACCATGCAAAAAGACGCCCTGCCCGATGATGCCAGCCTGACGACCAAAGGCTATGCCAACACCGATTCCGGTCGCATCCTGCTGATCGCCTGCGGGGCGTTGGCCAAAGAGATTCTGGATATCAAATCGCGCAACGGCTGGGATCATATTGCGCTGACCTGCTTGCCCGCCATTCTGCATGTCCATCCGGAACGGATTACGCAGGCGGTGGAAGACGCGGTGGCCAAGCACCGTGACCAGTTCGACAAAATCTATGTGGTCTACGCCGACTGCGGAACCGGTGGCCTATTGCAGCAAGCCTGCGAAAAACTTGGAGTCGAGATGGTGAAAGGTCCCCATTGCTATTCCTTTTTCGAAGGCAACCAAGCCTTCGACGCGCGCGGCGAAGACGAAACCACAGCTTTCTACCTGACCGACTTTTTGGCCAGGCAATTTGACGCCTTTGTCTGGAAACCGCTGGGCCTGGATCGCCACCCGGAACTGCGGGATATGTATTTCGGCAACTACACCAAACTGATCTATCAAGCGCAGATCGACAGCCCTGAACTGACGGAACGCGCGCGCCAATGCGCGGACAAGATGGGTTTGGAGTTCGAGCGTCGCTTTACCGGTTATGGCGATCTTGAAACCACATTGTCAGATTGGGCAAACCGCCCGACCTGACCTTAAGCGTTTTCCTGGGCCACCTTACGAATGCGTTCGATCATAGCGCGCAGACCGTTGGATCGCTGCGCCGACAGGTGATCGTTCAGCCCCAGACGCGCAAGCTCGGCCCCGGCATCGACACCGGGAACTTCGGCCACCGGCAAACCGTTATACAAAGACCGAAGGACAGCAATCAGCCCGCGTACGATCAGGGCATCGCTGTCGCCATCGAATTTGAAGGTACCGGAGACGATCATGGGATGCAGCCAAACCTGACTGGCGCACCCATGCACCTTTGTCGCCGGAACCTTAAGCGCGTCATCCAGCGGTTCCATCGCCTTGCCCTGCTCGATGACATGGCGATACCGATCTTCCCAGTCCTCCAGAAACTCGAAATCTTCGACAATGTCCTCAAAGGCGGGCGTGGCCATGGTGCGGCGATCCTTTCGGTTGCGATACAAACAGTGACCTATGCCGACGACTACACTCTGTCCACCCCCTGCGGTGCCTTTTCAACGCGAGGAAATTGCGCTAACCCATTGTCTGAATTCGTGTGAAAAGCTGTGGGTCCATGCAAAAATCTCTGTCCGTTCTCATCATCGCCACGCTGACCCTGACTGCTTGCAGCGGCTGGCGTGACTCTCGGGTGAACCCGTCGAATTGGTTTGGCTCCAGCAGATCGGTAGAGGCTGACGTACCCTCCGACCCCAATGCTGCCGACATCCTTGTACCCAAGCAACGAGAGGGAACAGGCCTGTTTTCACGTCCTGATGCCGAAGATACCAGCATTCCAATCGGCCAGATTGACGAGTTGCGCATCGACCCAACGCCAAACGGGGCGATCATCTATGCTGCTGGAACAGCCGTCCGTCAGGGTGCGTACAATGCGCGACTGGTTCGTGTGAATTCAGAAGAGAACGAGAAAAATGGCACGATGGAGTTTGTGTTTCGCGTGACCTATCCCGGCGCGCAAACACCGCAGGGCTCCGAACGCACGCGTATGGTGTCGGACGCCGTAAATGTCAGTCGCCAGGACCTTGAAGGTATTCGCTTGGTACGTGTTGTCGGGCAACAGAACGCATTGGAATCGCGGCGGCGCTAACCGCCGTTAAAGCGATACAACCTTGACCGCCTGCCCCTTGGCCGCCAGTGCGATCTTGCCGTCGCACAGCTTCAGCGCGTCCTCGCCAAAGACCTCGAACCGCCAGCCGGACATAGCGGGCAGGTCCCGCTCTCCAGCAGCAATCTGATCCAGCTCAGAGCTTGTGGCGATCAGCTTGGCAGCCACGCCCGAGCTTTCGGTTTTGGATTTCAGCAAAACCCGCAACAAGTCAGACAAAGCCGGGTTGACCTTGAGCTTGTCGCGCGACGTGTCGATAATGGGCAACTTGTCTGCCGGGCAATTCACCCCACGTTTGACAGCGGCCAGAATGCCATCGGCAATCGCGCCCTTGCGCGCCTCGCGCAGCAACAGCCGCGATCCGCCCAGATCCGAGAGCGTCTTGGGTTTGGTTGACGCCAGCTCAACCAAGGCATCGTCTTTGAATACGCGGTTTCGCGGGACGTTGTTTTCCTGCGCATAGGATTCGCGAAACTGTGCAAGTTCCCGTATGACAGCCAGAAACTTGGCCGAATTTGTCCGCGTCTTGACCCGTTTCCACGCTTCTTCCGGACGAATGTCATAAGTGGCAGGCTGAGTCAGCGTGCGCAGTTCTTCCCCCACCCAATGGCTGCGTCTGGTCTTTTCCAGCTCTGCCGCCAGATGCTCGTAAATCTTGCGCAAATGGGTCACATCGGCCAGCGCATACGTTTTCTGTGCATCTGTGAGAGGGCGACGGGACCAATCCGTGAACCGAGAGGTCTTGTCGACCCCTTGCTTGCAAATCTTGCGCACCAGCGTTTCATACCCGACCTGTTCACCAAAGCCGCAGACCATCGCTGCGACCTGTGTGTCGAACAGAGGGTTGGGAAACACACCGGCTTCTACCCAGAAGATCTCAAGATCCTGACGGGCAGCATGGAATACCTTGACCACATCCTCGTTGCGGAACAGCTCGTAAAGCGGTTCAAGCGACAGATCATCGGCCAACGGATCGACCAGAACCGCGCTGTCTTCGTCTTCGGAAGGGACCGCCAATTGCACAAGGCAAAGCTTGGAATAATACGTCCGCTCGCGCAGAAATTCGGTATCGACTGTGATATATGGATAGCCTGCAGCGGCCTTGCAGAAATCGGCCAGCTCTTGCGTCGTCGTCAGGGTTTTCATGCGCCGTACTAGTATCGCTCTTGCTTTTGTGACTGCCCGTTTTTTCTTCGTCCCGAGCGTTAACGACGACCATAGGCCGATTTTCGGGCGGGTGTAAATCACCCAGAGCAGGTTCAGGGCAACAGGATGGACGACCTGTTGCCTTCTGCAAAGCGCCGCAGCACTTCGGGGTAAAGCTTATGCTCCCAAATCAGCACCCGCGCAGCCAGCGTATCCGGGGTATCATCAGGTTCAACAGACACCCGCGCCTGCCCCAGGATCGGGCCATCGTCCAGCGCTGCTGTGACTTCATGGACGGAACACCCATGTTCGATATCCCCTGCCTCAATGGCACGGGCATGAGTATGTAAGCCTTTGTATTTCGGCAGCAAAGAGGGGTGGATGTTCAGCATCCGACCCTGAAACCGAGACACGAAGCCCCCTGTCAGTACGCGCATGAAGCCCGCCAGACACACGATGTCAGGCTGTGCGTCTTGCAGGGGCTTCAAAAGCTCAGCCTCAAAAGCGGCGCGGTCCCCATTGAAGGGTCGGTGATCAACAACTGCGGTCGGAATGCCACGGTCCGCAGCTTTTTTGAGCCCGCCCGCCTGTGCATCGTTAGACAGCACCAAACAAGGCCGCGCCGGATGATCGCCGGTCATGCTGTCGACCAGCGACACCATGTTCGACCCGCCCCCGGAAATCAGGATCGCGACGCGCTTGTGGCTCACAGCAGTTTGCCCGAGTAGGCAACACCGGGCGTCTCAGACACGGTGCCGATCCGCGCGACGGTCTCACCGGCGTCGGACAGCAAGGTCGACAGATCATCCGCTTTGCCTGCCTCGCACACCACAATCAGGCCGATGCCGCAGTTGAAGGTCTTGAGCATTTCGGCTTCAACAATACCACCAGTTTGCGCCATCCAGCTAAAGACAGGCGGCAGTTGCCAGCTGTCCAGATCGATTTCGACACCCAGTCCTTCGGGCAAAACGCGCGGCAGGTTTTCGGTCAGACCGCCACCTGTGATGTGGGCAAGCGCATGCACACCGCCCGCACGGACGGCAGCCAAAGCCGGTTTGACATAAAGACGCGTGGGTGTCAGCAGAGCCTCACCCAGAGTGCCTTCGCCGAAGGGCGACGGCGCATCCCAGCCCAGCCCCGACAGCTCGACCAGCTTGCGCACCAGCGAATAGCCGTTTGAATGCACCCCGTTCGAGGCCAGACCCAGCAGCACGTCACCAGATTGCACGCCTGCGGGCAGATCCGCACCGCGCTCCATCGCACCAACCGAAAACCCGGCCAGGTCGAAATCGCCGTCGGGGTACATGCCCGGCATCTCGGCGGTCTCACCACCGATCAAAGCGCAACCGGACTGCGCACAGCCTTCGGCAATTCCTTCGATGATCCGCGCTGCCGTGTCGGTGTCCAGCTTGCCGGTGGCGAAATAGTCGAGGAAGAAAAGCGGTTCAGCCCCCTGACAGATCAGGTCGTTGACGCACATGGCTACCAGGTCGATGCCAACCCCATCCACAACGCCGGTATCAATCGCAATCCGCAGTTTGGTACCCACGCCATCTGTTGCACCAACCAGAATAGGGTCCTGATACCCCGCAGCTTTCAGGTCGAACAGCGCGCCAAAGCCACCCAGACCGCTCATCACGCCGGGGCGGTTGGTCCGCTTGGCGGCAGGCTTGATCCGATCGACCAGAGCGTTGCCTGCGTCAATGTCCACGCCTGCATCGGCATAGGTGATTCCGTTCTTACCCGCTGTCATGGCTGGTCCCTCATGAATGCTTTGCGGGCGGGTTAGTCTATTGTGCAACATCTTGCAACGGTCAGGCTTGACGTGGGCGTTCACCGTGATAGCAAGACGCCGAGGCGGGCCTGTAGCTCAATTGGTTAGAGCAGAGCGCTCATAACGCTTTGGTTGCGGGTTCAAGTCCTGCCGGGCCTACCAAAATCCGCTAAACACATTGACATAATAAGTTTCATTTCGTTTCGAAGAGCTACCACTACGGCGGACTCCGAAATCTAAGAAAATCAGGTTTATTTCAAACCCGCCCCATAATTCGGAACGCCCTGCAACACTTCTGCGGGATAAACTGCTGGCATTAGTATTCCAAAAACTCTTCCACGGTTTCAGCCAGCCACCAGGGACTTCGTGTATCGTAGAACGTATGTGTCCCGGCCGATTGCGGCAGGTTTCTGACCGTCACAAGATAGTCTTCAAAATCGATCGGAACGGACCAATGTGACGCGTCATACAGCATGGTTAAGTATTCATCTGCAGTCGGTTCGAAATAGTCCGGGTCCGGATCAGGCGGGCCATAGACTTTTGCAAACTCGGCCTGGAAATAATCCATGACATAGGAACAATAAATCACCTGGTTGGCCCGAACCTGAACTGGAATCGGTGCCAGCTCATCCACGTCCTCTTTGACAAAATGCTTGAGTTCAAACGCCATTCCCTGAATCACTTCTTCCTGCATCCAATTGCTGCAGGTGTCGCCAAGCGCAATGAAACTGGCCATACGTTCGAATTTTCGGTCTTCGGCTTCCCGTGCAAACTGAGTAATCGGAACAAGTGCAAACAGTGATGTGACTGTAACGACTATTTTCTCGAAGTTATTGAGAGCTGCTTTAATCATTTTCCCTGAACCCCACGCCGTTTGAAAACGGGGTCAGAATGACATGATCAGACAAAATCACAAAGTTGCATGCTTTTTTTGGCAGCGGCAGGTGCGGCTATCGCCCGATGATAATATCCGCGCACAGCCCGCCCAAACGCTCACTCTTAGCAAGCCGCAACGTTCCGCCATGGGCGCGCGCGATATCCGCGACAATGGCAAGACCCAGGCCCACGCCACTGCCCTGATTCTGATTCCGCGCCGGATCAAGTCGCGTGAAAGGTTTGACCGCCTCGGTGCGTTGCTCGATCGGAATGCCGGGGCCGTCATCCTCAACGCGGATACGCAAGGATTTCGGGTTCACCGTCAGGCTGACCTCAGCTCGGGTGCCATACCGCACCGCGTTTCCGATCAGGTTTTCAACAGCCCTGCGAATGGCTACAGGGCGCAGCATGACGGTCCCCTGCCCCTCGGTCTGGGTCAACTCCACCTCAAGCCCTGCTCGCTTTGAGTCTTCCACGATCTGACGGATGAACGCGTCTGGCTGCACCTCTTCAGGGGGGCCTTCCGAAGCCCCGCGCGAGAAATCCAGAAACGCATCCATCAAAGACTGCATTTCGGTCACATCCTGCTGCAAGGGCGCAGCGTCCTCTTCGGGCAACATCGACAAGCCTAGCTTAAGCCGCGTCAAGGGCGTGCGCAGGTCATGACTGACCCCCGACAACATCAGCGTCCGCTGTTCTATCTGCCGCTCAATCCGGGCGCGCATATCCAGAAAGGCATGTCCAGCCGCGCGGACCTCAATAGCGCCACCAGGAGAATACGGCACCACCCGCCCGCGCCCAAATGCCTGCGCGGCATCGGCAAGGCGCGTGATCGGCCGCAATTGGTTGCGCATGTAAAGAAAGGAAATCGTTGTCATGATGAAGGCAAAAAACACCATTGTAACGATCAACTGATGCGGCGCGACTGGGGATAATCTACGCCTGTCAAAGGTCAGTTCCAGCACTCCCAGATGTGTTTGAACATACACCCGTGCCTCGCGGCTGGTCGGCAGGGCAACCGCCACCAGATCGGGTAGATTCGCTATTAGGTCGGCCTGAACCTGCGGCGCGATGAAATCATACCACCGCCGCGCACCAACCATCGGTTCTTCGTTCAGGCCCAGAAACCGTGCCTTCATTTCAAGGGCCTGCAAATCGGGGCGCATGGCCGCCATTGCCTGTTGCTGGGTCTCGGTATCCTCAATCACGGTCGTGATCAAAGTCACTTCACGCGACGCCGCGCGTGTCATCTGGCCTGTGACGTCTTCCAGATGCTTCTGGATAAACGCAACGCCCACCACCAGAAGCAGCACGATCACCGGCAGAACCAGAATCAGGGCTGCCCGGGCGTAGAGGCTACGAGGCAGATAGGGTTTGAGCCATTGCGAGGACATGGGCTAAACCTAGCGGGCCGCCCGGACAAGAGGAAGAGCACAGAATGCAGGCACCTGACAATTTCAATCCACCCGCAAGTGTTGCGGTCGATCTGCAACCGGGGCTGAGGCGTATTCTGGCCCCGAATCCCTCGCCCATGACCTATCGTGGCACCAACACGTACTTGCTGGGCGACGAAGACATCGCGGTGATCGACCCCGGCCCCGAAAATGAGGCGCATCTGAACGCGATTCTAGATGCTGTGACTCCCGGGCAAAGAATCAGCCACATCATCGTGACGCATACGCATCTGGATCACTCGCCCCTTGCTGCCCCCCTGGCGGCGCGGACGGGCGCAGCGATCTATGCCTTTGGCGGACCTGAAGCTGGCCGTAGCGAAGTCATGACCCGTTTGGTCGCACAAGGCATGACGGGCGGCGGCGAAGGTATCGACCTCGCGTTTCGTCCAGATGTGGAGCTTGCAGACGGCGAGGTCATTGACGGTGATGGTTGGCAGCTGGAGGTCATTCACACCCCGGGTCATCTGGGAAATCACATCGCACTGGGCTGGCACGACACCTGTTTCACGGCTGACCACGTGATGGGTTGGGCCAGTTCCTTGGTCTCCCCCCCGGACGGAGATTTGACGGATTTCATGGCAGCCTGCCACCGCCTGCGTGCCCGGAACTGGTCCGTTTTTCATGCAGGGCACGGGGCGCCGATCACAGACCCGGCTGGCCGTCTGGAATGGCTGATCAAACACAGGCAATCCCGCGAGGCACAGATTCTGTCGGCTCTGGAACAGGCAGAGGGCACAGCCCGACAACTGGCCGAGCGTATCTATATCGAAACACCCGTCGCCCTGTTGCCTGCTGCAGAACGCAATGTCTTCGCTCATCTTGTTGACCTGAATGGGAAAAACATGGTTCTTCCACGCGGCGAGATTTCTGCCACAGCGGTTTTTCATCGCGTCGCATGACATGAAAAAATTTTTCGTGCTTCGCGCGCTTCCCCTCTGGACGCCGGGAATCCGGGTTGCTATACGCGCCTCAGTTCCGGCGTAGCTCAGCGGTAGAGCAGTTGACTGTTAATCAATTGGTCGTAGGTTCGATCCCTACCGCCGGAGCCA
>NZ_JBXWQF010000019.1:0-82708 GCF_059612245.1 Ruegeria sp. CDSA079
TTTCGACTGATAATACCGAAAGTCATTCACCCGCAGCATCTGACCTCGTCAACAGCCAAAAGTATGCAACAGATCCCGTTGATGAAGGTCTCTTCCGGCGGATTGGCCGCCTCGTCAAGGGAATAGATGTTCAACTCGGCCTTGATCTCGGCGACGGGGCCTTCGGTTCCACCATCCGCTTCCGGAGAACGTCGCAGCAGCAACCAATGCTCATTGGTCTTGGTTCGAAGCTCGAAATACCCTTCCGGGACTTCCGTCTCATCGTCATTGTGAATGAGAAGGTATTTCCCGCCCTCTCCCTTGTCAGGACCCAAAGCTCCGATATCGGTCACGTATTCAAAGGCAGCATCGTCCAGAAGTCCGAGCAATCCGGGAGGAATGTCGATGACGACCGGACCCTCCGAAACATCAACGTTGGCACCGATGTATATCGTGGTCGTATTCGGCGTCAGCCAGATCGACCGTGCATCCATGAGCGTCTCGGTAATTACGATGTCGTTTGGCCGAGCGCCGACCTCTTCATAGCCCTGAAACATCGCCCGCAAGGAGGCGATTTTCATCCCGTCCAGAAAGGCTGTGGTGGCTCGGATCAAGTCGAGATTGTCGAATACCTTCTCGACGGTCTCCGGCGATGGCATTCCGTCGAAGAATTCCAGTTTGCCCAGCGTCTTCGTCGCAACCTCATCTGGTGTAATGACGCTTTCGGGCACATCAGTGGCGAACTCTGGCGCGGCGTGGACGGTGAAAGCGAAAGCTGCGGTCAGGACCGTTGCGGTAAGTAGTATGCTTTTCACGTGACTTTTCTCCTGACGGAAATCTAAACGGATCAATTGACCTTGATGACGTCGGGCAGCTTCCAACCGCTCTCTATCCAACCTTCCGACGGGCCGTAGAGGCGGAAGAGCAGAAAGAAATCTTCACCAGTCGGTATCCAGTTGCTTTCCATCCCTTCAGGTGCCCGAGGTGCGAAGTAGACATCGACCGAACCATCTTCATTCTTCTGCATATCAGGGAGATCGGGCGTTGCGAGGCCAACCCGTTCGTTGCCTTTAACAAAGCCCTTTGTTTTCATGCTGTAGACGATCACTGACCAGAAATCTTCGGCGGGTGTATCCGCGGGAACATTGAGCTTGTAAGTATCTTTTCCGTTCAGCATGCCGCCCTCGCTGTCGGAAAGTCCGGTCAGATAGAATGTGCCGCCGCCCAGCTTCTTGGGGAGGTAGGTAATCCATGAATAGGAACCGCCAGCACGGTCGTCCACCAGAACCATGTCCTCCGTCACATAAGGAAAGCCCGCTTCGGGCTGACCATCTGCGAAGGCCCAGACGCCCCACTTGCGATCCTCCCAGAGTGAAACGACCGAACGTGTAACAAAATGCTCCTGCATGGTATCATAGGCGCATTGCAGCCCGTCCAGCATTGCAGCCTGCATTTCTTCGCCCGGCTCGAACGGCGCACCCCGAACCATGCCCAAGGACGCGAGCATCCCCATCATCACCTTGTCCTGTTCCAGAACAGGTTCGCGCTGGATCACCGTGTTCATGTCCTCAAAAAAGGTCATGTCATATACGGGCAGTGTGTTGATCGGGTTTTCCTTCACATCAATGAACGTGGTCAGAGACGGGTCTTCGGCCTTTGAAAGAGGATAGACCTGAAGCGTCTGCGCATAGGTTGCCTGATCTTCGCTCGTGCCTCCGTCCTTGGCGACCGGCCTGAACGCGAAATGGACGCCGTAGGTGTTCGATTGATAGACATAATAACCGTCCGTCGGGAGTTCACCTTCATATCCAGGCGGCACGATGAGGTACTTCCCGCCCTCACCCGCATCATCACCGGACGTGCCGACATCGGCCAAAGGAACCTGCCATGCGTTCGTGATTGTCCCGAAGAAAGCAGCTTTGTCGCCAGCGGGTGGTACATCGATGACCACAGGTTCCTCGACCGCGTACCCGCCGCCGAACACATAAGGCGTAACGTCATTGGCCGTCAGAAAGCCGTGCCGACTATCCATCGGTTCGCTCATGTAGGCAATCACGCCATGGTCAGCCCCAGCGTCACGCTGAATCGCCAACTCGATATCGTAAACCCCAACCGCAGGCATCGCCCAGATCGCTGCCTCGCAGGCCCGTCGCACGACGGTATCGCGAGCGATATCCGACATCTCGGCTGCCGCAGGCCCCGAATAGAGCACTGCAACCAGTCCCCCAGCCAGCATATAGTTGACCGAACGGGTCTTCAGTTTCGCTGCCAAAGCCATCGGCGTCTCTCCTTCCTGAACATGTCGCATTGGAGAGTTAGATTGCCAAATCACATGCAAATATGTGTATCATTTCACGACACATTACGGATTCAGTGCGCATATATGCCAATAATTGCCCCGATGATCTCAGCCAAGGCGCTCGGCACCATGCCGCAGTTTGCGATTGAGACATGTGGCCAGAAGCCATTGGAGCGGGCAATGGCACGTGCGGGGCTGCCGCACCATTTTATCGACAAGCGCGAAGGTTACATTCCGAAATACGCTCTCGCGACGTTCATTCATGAGGTCGGTCATGCCGCCGGGCAGGAGAGTATCGGCCTGCTCTGGGCACCGCACCTTACGGTTTTGGATTACGGTGCCTGGGGAGGCTACGTTTTGTCAGCGCCAAATCTTGGGGCCGCTCTGGCACGTACGGCAAAAGCGATCTCTTACCATTCCAGCGCCGACAAGATCGACTTTCAGGTGCGGGGGCCTCGCGCATGGTATGGTTACCGCTTCGGGTTGAAGAAGCACACTGCCTACACCGACATTGCCTTCTCTGCCGTCGGCGTCTTTATGAGTGTGTTCCGGCGGTATCTCGGCTTGGATTGGGTGCCGGAGCGGCTTCTTATCGATACCGAAATGCCTGTCGGCGGACATCAGGCAAACGAGGTTTTCGGATGTCCGGTCCTCTGGAATCAACACGCTCTCGGAATTGTCTTTTTGAGCGATTTGTTGCGATCTCCCGCAACAGATCCGAACCCAGCTATAACGATTGAGGACGTTGCCCGAGAGAGGGCGGGCGGGCCCCCCAGCACACTTTTCGATAAGGTTGCATCCGTGGTTCGACTACAACTCGACGAAGGGTCAATTTCTGTCGAACGAACCGCAAGGAGCCTCGATATCAGTGCGCGAACCTTGCAACGAGGATTGATGTTGGACGGGTGCACATTTCGCGACATCGTAAATCTGTCTCGGATCGACCGTGCAAAGGAATTGCTCCGACATGGCGGCGTGCCAGTTTCTTCCATCGCATTCGACCTTGGGTATTCGACACCTAACAACTTCAGCCGAGCTTTTAAGTCACAAACCGGTCTATCTCCCAGGCAGTACGCGAGGGTACACAACGTTGAAGTCACGTAGTTTGGACAAGTACCTTTGCGTCCCGACAACGATGAATAGAACACTTCAAATTTCTAGCATTGTCTGACCTCAGCACCAATTCACTTTCAAACGGGACCACTGGCACTCAGAACATGCCATTGTCGTGTTTGCTGGTCTTGGGAATGACCTGCAGCACATCCCAGTGCTCAACAATCTTGCCGTTGTCGTCCAGCTGGAAAATGTCGATCCCTGCATACTCAAGGTTGTCTGGCCAGATTTGGCGGCAGTGCAGAACCACCAGATTACCTTCGGCGACCGAGCGTTTAATTTCTACGCGCTTGCCGGGATAATCGCGTGCCATTTCTTCAAAATAGGAAATGAAGCCCTCTTTGCCCGACACAACCTCGGGATTGTGCTGGATATAGTCGTCTCCGACATAGGTCTCAATCGCTTCCCGCGGCTTGCAGTCGTTGAACATCATTTCATAGAACGCTGCGACATTGCTCTTGTTCGCTTCAAGATTTGGCATGGTAACTTCCTCAGAACGGGTAATGCTGATGCGGGTCCTCGATTGTCACCCAGCGAATTGACGTGAATGCATCTACAGCTGCTTTACCACCAAACCGACCATAGCCAGAATCCTTGACACCCCCAAACGGCATCTGGGCCTCATCGCCCACGGTGGGGCCATTGATGTGGCAAATTCCGCTTTCGATCCGATCCGCGACGGACATTGCGCGCTGGATGTCCGAGCCATAGACCGACGCCGAAAGACCATATGCGGTATCGTTGGCGATGCGGATCGCTTCCTCGTCATCCTTTACGCGTATGATCGGTTTTACCGGGCCGAAGCTCTCTTCAGCGTAAACAGTCATGTCGGATGATACGCCGTCGATCAAAGTCGCTTCGACAATCGAACCATTGCGGCCGCCACCCGCGATGACCTTCCCGCCCTTGGCGGTCGCATCTGCAATGATCTTGTCCATTTTCTCGGCGGCCTCAGGAGTGACAAGAGATCCCAGAACAACCTGGTCGCGCGGATTGCCGGCTGGCAGTGCATTTGCCTTTGCAGCGAAGGCCTCAATGAACTTGTCCGCAATGCCCTCATGCACGATGATGCGTTCGGTCGACATGCAAATCTGACCCTGATTCATGAACGCCCCAAAGGCGGCACCGTTGACAGCTCCTTCGATGTCCGCATCATCCAGCACAATCATCGGTGCCTTTCCGCCCAGTTCCAGCAGAACCGGCTTCAGATTCTCGGCAGCCTTCTGCGCAATGATGCGCCCTACGCCGGTTGATCCTGTGAAGTTGATATGGCGAACTTCCGGCGCGGCGATTAACGCGGCGACGATGTCCGCGGCATCTTCCGGTGCGTTGGTGATTACATTCAACACACCATCCGGGAAACCCGCCTGACGGAACGCCTCTCCAATCGCAAGGTGAGTCGCAGGGCACATCTCGGATGCTTTCAAAATCGCGGTGTTGCCACAGGCGATGGCCATTGCGACGGCGCGTGTTCCCAGTATGATTGGCGCATTCCAGGGCGCGATGCCAAGGCAGACCCCCAGGGGTTTGCGTTGTGCCATCGAAAGGGTGCCTGGCTTGTTGGACGGGATGATCTCTCCGGTGATCTGCGTCGTCATCGAAGCCGCCTCGCGCAGCATACCCGCCGCCAGCATACAATTGAATCCGGTCCAGGGGGCGGTTGCACCAGTTTCCTCTGTCGCGGTGGCAATAATCCCGGACGCCATGTCTTCGAGCACATCTGCAGCCTTTAGTAAAAGCTCGCGACGTTCTGCCGGGCTGGTTCTTGACCAGGCGGGAAAGGCTTCACCTGCGGCCTTGGCTGCCGCCTGTGCATCCGCAACTGAAGCCGCAGGAGCAGTGGTTGCGACTTCACCTGTCACCGGGTCGCGCCGCTCGTAGACACGCCCATCCTTTGCGGCGATGTCAGCACCGCCGATCAACATTGAAATTGTCATTTTGAATGCTCCTGAAGCCTTACGAAATTTCGTTAGATGTCGCATCGATATGAGCCCGCATACCTCCGTCGCAGGCTATATTGACACCACGCAGCCACACCGACCCATCGGACAACAAGAATTCAACAACCGGTGCGATGTCCTGAGGCGTTCCCGGGCGATCCATAATTTTCATGTCCTCTTCGGCCCGCTCACCCAGGGTTTCGAGAAAATCGCCAAGGATCGGAGTATCGACAGGCCCGGGGCTGACAGAGTTCATGCGGATACCACGGTCACGCCACGTCCAGCGATTTTCATGGGTCCAGGCCACCAGTGCCTGTTTACTGAAGAAATAGCTATTTTCAGCTGTGATCCCGTTGTTAGCGCAGAAATCGCCAACACCGGCATGATCCAGATTGGCCACCGCCTGAATTTTTGCAACCTCGCTTTCCCAACCAATCCCCGCCAGCGAGGCAAGGTTCACGATCGAGGCGTTGTCGGCGAGGCTGTCAACCAAACCAAGTGTCAGGCGTTTAAGTGCCACCAGATTGACTGCAATCACGACCTCAACCGGTGCGGTCGGTGGCACACCTGCGATGTTTGCCAGCCCGTCGGCTTTTTCGCTCTTCAGCTCTTTGATCAGCGCGTCAAGTGCGGCCTCATCAGTCAGATCTACTTGGTGAAACGCGTCCACTTCGACCATTGGAGTGTTGCGGTCAACACCGATGACTGTTGCACCCTGAGCCTTTAGAACGCGGGCAGTTTCTTCGCCTATACCCGACGCTACGCCGGTGACGATGATTTTCTTTCCTGTCAACATCAGGTTTTCTCCCATTAGGGTTTGCGATTAACGATATATCCGGTAGGGATGGCCTCCCCCGGCAGACGAGGGCCAATCCACCCCCAAAGACCATTCGGCAAGAACAGGGCGAACAGCACCGCAATGGCTCCCAACGCAACGAGGTACCAGGCGCCGTAGGCTCCGAACCAGGTCTCGATTAGGAAGAATAACACCGCGCCGATAATGGCGCCTTCGACCCTGCCCAGACCGCCAACGAGCACCATGAACAGCATGTAAGCAGTCCAGTGCACGCCAAAGAAAGCGCGCGGCTGAAAATTTGAGGCAGATGCCAGCCACAACGCACCCGCGGCCGCCGTGCCAGCAGCTGCAAGCACAAACACGATCCTTTTGGTCCGCATCACATTTACGCCGATGGACCGCGCGCCAAGTTCGTCATCCCGAATGGCGGTAATGGCAGCCCCCATGCGTGACCTCAACAGCACGATCAGTGCAACAAAAATGGTAATCGTCACGGCCAGTGCCAGCCATAACGTGATCGCAGAGCGGGTCTGGATATCATAGACATTCATCTGGATCAGCGAGATCCCTGTTTCGCCCTGAATGAGCGGATCGAGGTTCACACAAAGATGTGCCAGCGATGACAGAACCCACATACCAATTGCGAACTCACCATCTTTCAGAGTGAGCATGAACAGCGACGTTACCCAACCCAACCCGGCCCCAAGAACGATCGATGCCAAAATAGCCAAGTATGGGTCCAAACCTGCGTTCGACAGTCGGATGGTCGTATAAGCGGCAAACCCAAAAAACAGCGTCTGTCCGATCGAGACAAGCCCGGCAAAACCAGCAAGCGCATTCCACATGACGGCCAGAAGGATGTAGACCAAAAGAGCCACGGCGCGACCTGCGCCTCCGACACCCAACACAAAGGGAACAACAGCCATCATAATTGCCGCGATGACGAGCAGCGCCATTGTCATGCGCGCCGTTGGGCCACCGCGCGTAACAGTCAGATGAGAAGAGGTCATGCCGTTACTCCTTTTCGGTTCAGGCCCAATAGGGTTTTGATGTTGAATGATCCTCCACGAAGCCGGATAAATACGGCCGCTAGGAACGCGAGATGCCCACCGATCAGGAATCCTTGCGGGTGGATCATGGCCGCCAGGGATTGTGCAACGGCCAGGATCATGGCGCCTGCCATAACGCGCCACAGCGACCCCAGGCCACCGATTACCACAGCTTCAAAGGCAAACAGCAACTGAGCTGATCCCCCATAGGGTCCCCAGGCGCTGCGCAATCCCATTGCGGTGGCAGCTATCACACCCGTAGCGAGTGCGATTCCAGTCGCAATGGCGGCGGTTCGAGATGTATCAATGCCCAGCAAAGATGCGGTTGCCCGATCCTGACTGACGGCCTGAATGCGATGGCCAAGTGTGGTGTGGCGCAGTATCCACTCCAGCCCTGCAATAACCACAAACGCGGCGATCAGGATGTAGACGCTAAGTTTGCCGATGAAGATGGAACCGGGAAGTTCAAAAGATGCCCAGCTCAGGTCTCCGACCAGCGGCGCCAAAGAAAGACTGTCGGCCCCGAATACCTGAAACATCAAGTTTTCGAGAATGATAGACAATCCAAACGTGGCTAGGATCGGTAAAAGTTCGTCACCTCCGGAAGCGCGCGACAGCACACCGCGGTGCAGGATGATGCCGACACCGAACATGACTACCGCCATGACTACGATCCCGACAGGCAACGGCAGCCCAAAGCTATCGCCAAGAAGCCACAAACCGTAAGCCGCGAGCACGATCAGCGCGCCGTGGGCCAGGTTGATGATGTTCATGACCGAGTACATAAAGGCCAGCCCGGTGGCCAGAACGGCATAGTAACCACCCAGCAGGATGGCAGTGATCAATTGCGAGGTCATTGAGGGCCCCCTTGTTCATGGCCAAAGCTGGCTGACGCGAGCTGTTCCAAGTCGGTGTCATTCGGTTTGGTTTTCAGAGTGACATGGCCTTCGCACATCACGACCAGTTCGTCGGCCAAGGACAGCGCCCTGTTCAGGTCCTGTTCGACAATCAGCAGGGCCAGCCCCATCTCGCGCAGCCTCAGCAATGTCTCATAGGCGAACTCAACGGCAGCCGGAGAAAGGCCCAGTGACACTTCGTCCAGCATGATTGCGACCGGGTCTCCCATCAGGGCGCGCCCGATGGCCACCGCTTGCTGTTCACCACCCGACAGTTTGCCGGCCGGTGACCGGTCCAGTTTGGCAAGGTTGGGAAATGCTTCGTAAATGGCCTCGATGTTCCACGGCCCTTCCCGCGATGTAGACGTGCCCAGCATCAGGTTTTCACGGACGCTCATTTTCGGGAACAGCCTGCGCCCCTCGGGAACAAGTGAAAGACCCGAACGAGCGCGGTGATGGGCTGACAGGTTCGAAACATCCACTCCAAACAGAACCACGCGGCCCGACGCCGCCTTGTGATCACCCGCGACCGAACGCAAAAACGTAGTCTTTCCTGCACCATTGGCGCCAAGCAGGAACATCATTTCACCGGGGCGCACCGAAAGCGACACCCCGTGAACCGCTTTCAACTGTCCATGATTTGCATGGATATCTTGTATCTCAAGGGTACTCATGCGGCGGCTCCGAAATAAGCAACCTGAACTTCTGGCGCATTGACCACTTCCTGCGGATCGCCGTCGGCCAGCACCTGGCCCTCGGCCATACAGACCAGCCGCGTGCAGGTTTCCAGAAGAAGGCGCATGATATGTTCGATCCACACGATAGTTACCCCACGCGCATGGATGGACTTGACCAAAGCAACCAATGCGTCGCCTTCGGTATCGGTCAAACCCCCACCTATCTCATCGAGCAATAAAACCTTGGGATCCGTGGCCAAAGCGCGGCTTAACTCCAACCTTTTGCGATCCAGCAGCCCCAGCGTTTCAGCGGGCCGGTTGGCAACATGGGCCAATCCTGTCTCTTCAAGCACGGCCCAGGCTTCGTCAATCGGATCCTCGGCGTGGGTTGTGCGGCCGTGGTTCACGGCCACCAACACATTTTCGAACACTGTCATATGGCTGAAAGGCTTGGGAACCTGATGGGTTCGCGCCAATCCGCGATGACAGCGCTCAGCAGTGTCGAGTTGGGTGACGTCCTCTCCCATCAGGTACACACGACCACCCGTTGGGAGGAGAGCACCCGTGAGCAGGTTCATATACGTTGTCTTTCCCGCACCGTTTGGGCCGAGAATTCCAACGATCTCACCGCTCTCGAGATTGAGTGAAATGTCGTCAAGCACCTTGTATTCTCCAAAGGACATTGCAATTCCCTCGGAACGTAAAATTGATAAAGAGGACGTCATATCGGGCCTCATGCGTTATAGGGACGCAATTCGCCCGTTACCGGAACATTGGTGTCGGTGGCATTTTCGGTGATCACATAGTCAAAGCTGTGTTTGCCACCTTCAGAAGCCTGCCATTGCGTTCCAATGATTGGACCATTGGCGACGTTTTTAACCGGACCAGAGTTGAAATCGACTACGCCACCGATGCTTTCGGCTCTGAGATTTGGCAGCGCTTCTGCGACCGCGTCCTTATCCTTCGGATTGCCCGCTGCGGTCAGAGCTGCCATGGCAACGTCGATGGCCGACAGTGAGGCACCAAGCTGTTGGGTCCACTGCTTGCCAGAGGCTGCTTCGTAGCCATCGCACAATTCCGCCCCGGTCAGGCCAGTCGTCGGCGAGGTGTAGGGGAAATCACGGTGCCAGTAGCAAGCCGAAGACATGTTGTTGCCCAGGCCGCCAAGTGCCTCGATGTCCGAGGGAAACAGACCAGTCTTGGCAAGTTGCACAATCTTGACCTGACGGTGGAGACCCTGCTGAGCCGCCTGCCTCCAGAATGCGGCGAAATCCGGTGGGATCGGGAAGGTGTTAAAGATCTCCACACCTTCTTCGCGGAACAAACGGATTTGCTGCGAGTAATCGGTCGTTCCGGTTTCATAAGCGCCCGGATCGATGATTGTATAGCCCGCTTCTGCCAGTTTAGGGGCAAGAACTGCTCGAATAGCATTGCCGTCGGCGTCGTTTGGATACATCACGCCAACTTTTTTATTGGTATCCATCAAATCCCATTGGGAAATATAGGCCTGATAAAATTCATCCACACCGAAGCCGAAGTGGTAGGAATACTTGAATGGCGACGGCTCGCCCGGTTGCGCACCACGACCAAAGTACCAGGCCTCCCAGGGCATCACGGTCGAGATGCAGGGCACGCCGGACGCTTCGCAGGCATCGGAAACCGGATTGATGGTTTCTGGCGTGGACACAGCGACCATGATGTCAACGCCATCATTATTGATCAGGTCACGCGCCAGTTGACCTGCGCGGGCCGGGTCTGATTGAGTGTCACGATTGAGAATTTCAACGGCATAGCCCTGGCCATTGATCGTCACGCCCGCGGCCAGAGCCTCGCGCGCCCGTTCTAGTACGTATCCATCAGTCTGGCCAAAACCTGCAAGTGGTCCGGAAACCGGGCTGATAAATCCGACCTTCAGAGATGTTGATGATTGGGCCAGCGCCTGACCTCGGCCCAATGCAAAACTGCCAAAGGCGGCCCCCGCACCCATAAGTAGATTGCGGCGTGAAAGGTCAAAGGTCATTGCTTTTTCTCCCGTTTCCATTGAGATTTCCTGTCAAGGTGAACTCTTGCTGGTGATCCAACGGAGTTCGGTGAATTCGTCCAACGCCCAGCGACCGCCAAAGCGGCCATAACCGCTGGCCTTGACACCGCCGAACGGGGCATGGGGGTTGTCATCGATCGTGGGGCTGTTGATGTGGCAGATGCCGGTCTGAATACGCCTGGCGATGTTTTCCGCGCGTTTGATGTCGCTGCCAAATACTGCCGAAGACAGGCCATATTCACTGTCATTGGCGACAGTAACTGCCTCCAGGTCGTTACGGACGCGCGTCACCGAAAGGATCGGACCAAAAACTTCTTCCTGGTAAAGCCGCATCTCGGGTTCGACATGGTCTACAAGTGCAGGCTCAAAAAAGGCACCACGCGCTTGCCCGCCACCTATCAATGTTGCGCCCTTTCCGATTGCATCGCCTATCAGCCCCGAAAGCCGTTCAGCCGCTGCTATACTGATCACCGGACCAACCTGAGTGGTCTCGTCCGTCGGGTTGCCCAGCTTGAGCGCCCGACGCCCCCGCTCAATCTTTTGAACCAGCTCGTCCGCCACAGCATCGCTGACGACAAGGCGTTCAGTGGACATGCAGACCTGCCCCTGATTGACATATGCGCCCCAAAGCGCTGCTTCTGCCGCGGCATCCAGATCAGCATCGTCCAAAACGATCATCACCGCCTGTCCGCCCAATTCCAGAAGGGAACGTTTGAGATGTTTTGCGCAGAGTTCGGCAACCCGCCGCCCAACCCGCGTTGAGCCTGTGAAGTTCACTCGCCGAACAACCGGTGACGCAATCAATGCCTCTACAATCTCCTCGCTGTCTTCTGGACGGGTCAGCAACACACGTGCAACCTCTTCCGGGATACCGCCTGCCAACAGCGTCTCACCGAGCAATCGAAACGTTCCGGGCGCAAACTCGCTACCTTTCAGCAGAATTGTATTGCCGCACAGCAATGGTGCTGCGATGGCTCTGACACCGAGGATCAGCGGTGCATTCCATGGCGCGATCCCCAGGCAGACCCCGCACGGCACTCTTTCCGCGCGGCTGGAATACCCCCTATTGTCCGGAACTGGTTCCATCTGGTTGAACCTGTCTTGATACGATGCAACTTCGCGCAGGATTTCGGCGGCGAATACCACATTATGGCGCGCCCATTCCGCCGGCATCCCCAGTTCCTCAGCCATCGCAATCCGAAAAAGCTCAGCCTTCTCCTCGATTGCGCCAGCAACTGCCTTCAGCAACTGAGCGCGCGTCTGAATTGTCTGCGTTGACCACACCGGAAAGGCAGAAGCAGCCTGCCCTGCAAACCTGCGGCAGTCATTCGCGGTGACAGCCTGCTCAGCGCTCAACTTCTTTCCCGTCGCCGGGTTGATGTGCTCAATTACCGGTGCGTCTTCGAGGTTGGTTATGGTCGATAATGTGGTCATTTACGCGTTACCGGGTATATCCCGGCCTCCCTTGTCATTCATTATGAGCGAAGTATAATATCATTAAATGTAAATATCTGGGCATTTATTGTGATTTTCTGGCGATATACTGATGATTGAACGATACGCTACCATACAGGAAGAGCCTGAGGCCCTTCATGACCGCATGATTCGCCGCCGATTTCCGGATAGCTGTTGCACCCTGCTGTTTCTTGAGCGCGGACAACTGAATTTTGATGAGGCCGGCACAGGGATCTCAGCACCCGCTCTCTGTTTCTGGCCGCAAAATGATCATACGGCGATCAAGCTTGGCGCCGGTTCCCATGCGTGGATTTTCGGGCTGAGTGACACCATCATTCTGGATGCAATCGGGGCAAGATCGGAATCGGTTCACCTCAGAATGCTGATTGAAAAACCATTTCAGGCGCAATTGTCCGATGTGCGCGTATTGGGGCAGGTTGTGGCACTTTGCGATTGGTTGGTGAGCGAAATCAACAACACCAATAATCAGTCCCCGATGTCCATGGCCGCTTTTCTGAGGTTGATGCTCATCGGAGCATTACGGGTCCACAGCCCGCAGTCACAAAACAACAAGGCCGAGCAAACCGATCTCTTGCGCCGGTTTCGACACCTGGTCGAACTGCACTATCGCGATCATTGGCAGGTCACGACTTATGCCGATGATCTCGGCATCGCGTACGACCGATTGCACCGGATCTGTAAACGCGAGACGGGCCGCAGCCCGGCTGAATTGGTGCATGAACGCCTGACCGCCGAAGCAAAGGCCAGACTGGAAAATTCAGGCTTTCCGCTGAAGAAAATTGCGGAAGATCTGGGTTTCCCGGATGCCAGCCGCTTTAGCCACTTTTTCAAGCGACGCACGGATATGTCCCCAGGCGCCTACCGTGCGATTGTTTCTCGCCCTGATGGGGAAGATCTGGGCGAGCTGCGCCGGGGATTTGCAGACTGGCCTTGAAAACGCCTCTTCGCCTCAGGTCTCCAGTCCCATTCTGTCCAGGGCTTTATTGACTGCAATGCCGAAAACCTGTGCCTGAGGGGAGAGTACCTCGTCAGGCCGGTGCATCAACCCCACCGGGCCGCGCGTGATGGACGTGTCAAAGGGCAATGCCACAAGTTTGCCATCCGCTATTTCGTTGGCGACAACCCCCGCCGATATGATCCAGATCGCGTCAGAATGACGGGTGTAGACCCGGCCAAAAGCACCCGACACGGTTTCAATGCGATTTTCGATGTTTCCTACGCCGTGTGCGATCAGGTACCTTTCCACCAAAGGTCGAATGGCTGATCCTTCGGGAGGATAAATCACTTGCCAATCGCCAATTCGTTTTATGTCCGGAGCAGCAAGCAAGGGGTGCCCTGCACGCACTACAAATTGAACGCGCTCTTCATAAAGCTGAGTAAACGATACACCTTGCATTGTTTCCGGCCGCCCCAAGCGCCCAATCACCAAATCCAAATCTCCGATACGAAGACGCTCCATCAGATACCCATGCGGGCCATCCATGATCCGCAGGGTCGAATTGGGCGCCAACTCTGCAAAATCGGCAGCTACTACCGGCATCAGACGAGCGGCGACGGACGGCAAGGCACCCACCGAAAGCCGGGTCTTGCCTTGCACCCCGACCTGCTCAACCCCGGTCAGACCCTGTTGTAGCGCCGCGAGCGACATTTCTGCAAAATGCAGAAACACCTCACCCTGACGCGTCAGTCCGACGCCTGCACGATTGCGCGTTAACAGAGTCGTTCCCATTATATCCTCAAGTTCCTTTAACGTCTTGGATATGGCTGGCTGGGTCAGAAAAAGCTTCTCAGCCGCAATCTTGAAGCTTCTCTCCCGGCAAATTTCGATGAAACACTGAATGTGACGAAACTTGATACGGCGGTCGATCATTTACTTTCCTCTTTTGGAAACTAAATTCGATTTATCTTCATTTTACTTTGCAATTTCAAGCAATCAATATGCTGCTAAGAACTTTCACGGAGGAAACGATGCGTACTCAGGTCGTCATTATCGGCGGTGGCCCGTCCGGGCTTCTTCTTAGTCAGCTACTACATCGCAAGGGTATCGATACGGTCGTATTGGAGCGGAAAACAAAGGACTATGTTCTGGGCCGTATCCGCGCAGGCATTCTGGAGGTCGGCTTTGTTGATCTGATGCGCGAAGCCGGGGTGGCCGAACGTATGGACAAAGAGTGCTTTGTTCACGACGGCACCGTTATTTCGTACGGCGAGTCACAGTTCAGCATAAACTTCAAGGAATTGACAGGTAGCCATGTCGTTGTTTACGGCCAGACCGAAGTTACGCGCGACCTGTACGAAGCGCGAGAAGCGATGGATGGAAAGATTGTCTTCAACACTGAGGACGTCCGGATTCATCAAGCCGACAGTGATGCACCCTATGTAACCTATGTGGTGGACGGAACCGAACACCACATCGACTGTGACTTTGTCGCCGGGTGCGACGGCTTCCACGGTGTGAGCCGTCAAACCATTCCTCTGACCATCCGCAAGGAGTACGAAAAACTGTACCCATTCGGCTGGCTGGGCGTTCTGTCAGAAACACCTCCGGTTAATCATGAACTGATTTATGCCGGTTCGAACCGTGGTTTCGCCCTGTGCTCAATGCGCAATGACAACCTCAGCAGGTATTACATCCAGTGCTCGCTTTCAGATGCGCCCGAGGATTGGACAGACGCCGCCTTCTGGGAGGAGCTCAAACGGCGAATACCAACTGAGTATGCGGAACAGCTGGTTACAGGACCGTCGATCGAGAAATCCATCGCACCACTACGCTCATTCGTGACCGAGCCGATGCGGTGGGGGCGACTGTTCCTTTGTGGTGACGCTGCCCATATCGTTCCGCCGACTGGGGCCAAAGGGTTGAATACCGCGGCAAGTGACATCCATTATCTCTACAATGGGCTTCTTCAGCATTACGAGGAAGGCGACAGTGAAGGCATTGATCGCTACTCGGAAAAAGCATTGGCGCGCATCTGGAAGGCCGAGCGTTTCAGCTGGTCGACTACCAACTTGCTGCACCGCTTCCCGAAGCAGAACGATTTTGACCTAAAAATGCAACAGGCTGACATCGACTTTCTGAGGGAAAACCGCGAGGCCCAATCGGTATTTGCCCAGAACTATGTGGGGCTGCCCTACTGATGCAGGTTGCGGCGCTGGATAAGGTGCGTCTGCACTGGCGTGAGGATGGTGATCCCGACGGTTTTCCTGTCGTATTCGCTAACTCGCTCGGCACCGATCTTCGGCTTTGGGACAAGGTAATTCCACTCTTGCCGAAAGACCTGCGACTGATCCGCTTTGACAATCGAGGGCATGGCTTGTCGGAATGTCCAGCCGAACCATACACAATGGAAATCCTGGCGGATGACGTGGAGGCATTACTGAGTCATCTTGAAGTCCGGGTTTGCGCCTTCGTTGGCCTGTCGATCGGTGGCATGATCGGGCAAGTGCTCGCTGCGCGACGTCCGGATTTGATCCGCGCACTTGTACTGTCCAACACCGCTGTGAAGATGGGCGAGGCGCAGATTTGGAAGAACCGCATTGCCACAATCAATGAAGATGGCATCGAATCCATAGCCGATCAAATCATGGATCGCTGGTTTTGTCCGGAATTTCGCGCCACGAATGAATTGACCGCCTGGCGAAACATGCTGACCCGAACTCCGATTGCGGGTTATCTGGGATGCTGCCACGCGATAGCGGGTACAGATCTGACGCATTCGACTGCAGGGGTCCGCCTTCCGGCTCTGGGCATCGGTGGGTCAGAAGACGGGGCCAGCCCACCGGACATAGTTCGGGCCACTACTGAGCTGATACCAGGCGCCCGATACGTAGAAATACCGGGAGCGGGGCATTTACCCTGTGTGGAGAAACCCGCTGAATTTGCGAAACATTTGACAACATTCTTGAGGGAGCTTCTGGAATGAGTAACCGATACCAAATAGGTATGTCCGTACGCCGGAGAGTGCTGGGCGACGCGCATGTGGATCAGGCCGAAGCCACCAAGACAGAGTTCGAAGAGCCATTCCAGACTCTAATCACCGAAGGTGCGTGGGGAACGGTCTGGGCAAACGATGGGATCAGCGACCGCGAACGGTCGATGCTTACACTGGCACTGCTGGCGGCTTTGGGAAACTTCGAAGAAATCCCCATGCACATCCGCGCTACGGCAAACACCGGTGCAAGTAAACAGGACGTTTTGGAAGCCTTTCAGCATGTGGCCATCTACGCAGGTGTTCCGCGTGCCAATCACGCGCTGAAACTGGCAAAGCAAACTTATGATGAAATGGAACAAGATTGATGGGGAAGCGCGCTCAGACCCCCAATGATTTAAGAGGAGAGATCCGACCATGTTGAACCCCGGTGAATTCTACCAACGCAACCGCGAGTGGCAGCCGCCCGCTCTGACGCCAGATTACAAAACTTCCGTAGCGCGTTCGCCGAAATATTCGCTGATCAGCCTGCAAAATTCTGCAAGCGAGATCACTGGCCCGGTATTTGGTCACGATGATATCGATCCGATCGACAACGATCTCATCCTGAATTATGCCAAGCCCGGCGAAAGCCCGATCGGCGAGCGGATCATCGTGCATGGCCGCGTACTGGATGAGAATGGCCGCCCAGTCCCGAACACGCTCGTCGAGGCCTGGCAAGCAAATGCCGGCGGAAGATATCGTCACAAGAAAGATACGTACCTTGCCCCAATAGACCCGAATTTCGGGGGCTGCGGCCGGACCCTGACTGACGAAAACGGATACTACTTTTTCCGGACTATCAAGCCCGGTGCCTATCCGTGGCGCAACTGGGTCAACAACTGGCGGCCCGCGCATATCCACATGTCCATTTTCGGCACCGGGTTTGCACAGCGACTGATCACACAGTGCTATTTCGAAGGCGATCCGCTGATCGAAAAATGCCCCATCGTCAACGTCATTCCGGACAAGGCGGCACGTGATCAGTTGGTCGCCGCGCTGGATCTGAACGCGACCATTCCGCTGGACACGATTGCCTACAAGTTCGACGTCGTCTTGCGGGGACGCCGTTCAACACTCTTTGAAAATCGTCTGGAGGGGAACTGATCCATGGTCCAGAAACTTGACTATCTGAAAGAAACTCCGTCGCAGACCGCCGGTCCCTATGTGCATATCGGTCTCGCGCCTGGTGCTGCCGGATTTAAGATCTACGATCAGGAACTTGGCTGGGATATCGCCGGGCCCAACGCCAAAGGTGAACGTATCCGCGTCGAAGGCGTCGTGGTCGACGGCACGGGCTCACCAATCAAGGACGTGCTGATAGAGGCGTGGCAAGCAAATAGTGAAGGCGTTTATGCCCACCCCGAGCATCCCGGCGAAACCGAAGAAGGATTTCGTGGGTGGGGGCGGATTATCACCGACTTTGAAACCGGTGAATGGGGATTTGATACGGTCAAGCCTGGTCAAGTTCCCGGGCGATCGGGCACAGTTATGGCTCCGCATATCAACCTGTGGATCGTGGCACGTGGCATCAATATTGGCCTCAATACACGCCTCTATTTCAGCGACGAAGAAGAAGCGAACGCCAAAGATCCGGTCATCAACCTGATCGAGTGGGAAAATCGCCGACAAACCCTTATTGCTCAGCGCCGCGAAAGGGACGGTCATACTGTCTATCGTTTTGATATTCGCCTGCAGGGCGAAAATGAGACGGTTTTTTTTGACATCTGAGTACCAGGCCTGCCTTACCCTTATCTCCCCGGGGCGGGCCGCCCAAACAGAATAGGTCAGATCCATGACTAAGCCCTGTATTATTTGCGTCGCAATCACCGGCTCGTTGCCCACCAAGGAAAACAACCCAGCCGTTCCGATTTCGATCTCCGAGCAGATCGAAAGCACGCAGGAGGCGTTCGAAGCAGGTGCAAGCATAGTGCACGCCCATGTTCGCAATGATGACCAGACGCCCAGCAGCGACCCGGATAGATTCGCCCGGCTCAAAGAAGGGCTGGAAGAACATTGCCCGGGTATGATCATTCAGTTCTCAACCGGCGGGCGTTCAGGTGCAGGCCGGACACGTGGAGGAATGCTGCCGTTACGCCCCGACATGGCCTCGCTCTCCGTAGGGTCCAACAATTTTCCCACTCGCGTCTATGAGAATCCACCGGATCTGGTCGACTGGCTGGCGGACGAGATGTGTACATACGGGATTACGCCGGAGGTCGAAGCGTTTGACCTTTCTCACATCCTACAAGCCATAAAAATGCATCAGGACGGCAAGCTGTTCGGCAAACTGTATGTGCAGTTCGTAATGGGCGTGAAAAACGCGATGCCAGCCGACAAGGCGGTATTCGACTTTTATGCAAAAACTCTGAAGGACCGCGCACCCGACGCCGACTGGTGTGCCGCCGGAATTGGACCAAACCAGATAGTCCTGAACGAGTGGGCCATAGCCGCCGGAGGCCATACGCGCACCGGCCTTGAAGACAACGTCCGCATCGACCGCAACACTCTGGCACGCTCCAACGCCGACCTGGTAAAGCGTGTCACCGCACTATGTGATAAACATGAGCGGCCTGTCGCCACTTGGCAGCAGGCGAGAGAGATTCTGCGACTTTCAACGCCCGGAGTGTGATCCGATGAGCACCAAAAACATCCTTTGCGCTTATAACGGTGCAGACACTGCGGTCAGTAGCCTGCGCTATGCGATCAGGATTGCCAAGCATCACAATGGCTGGCTGACTGGAATAGTGCGGCACGGGCGACCAGTGTTGGAAACTCGCTTTGGAGGCCAGATCCCAAAAGAAGTCATCGACATCATGCATGAAAATGACGCCAAGCGGATCCGGAAAGTCGCAATAAGTTTTGAACGGGAAACATCGGACTGTGGCATTTCAGAACGCTCAGATTTCATTGAAATCGAGGATGAAATGGATCTGGCTCTTGGAGAAGTCTCGCGCACCTTTGACCTGATCGTTACAGGTGTCCCGGAACGCGAAATGAAAGCGGAACACCTAACGGCTCATCCCGATACGATTGCTTTGAGAAGTGGCAGACCGGTCCTGGTCGTTCCGGACGCTTATGCAAGAGAAGGTCTGGCAGATCACGCACTGGTAGCCTGGGACGGCAAACGCTCTGCCGCCCGGGCGATTGGGGATGCCATGCCAATACTCGAAGAAAAAGCCAGGGTCAGCATACTTTGTGTGGGTAAGTCAGCACCTGCAAACACAGATCAGCTTTTGCGGAACCTCAGTCGCCACGGCATCAATTCGGAGTTACTCACCAGGCCCAAAACCCACTCTGTGGGCCAAACCGTGCTGGACACGGCACGGGAAATCGGCGCACAGTTGATCGTGATGGGTGCCTATGAACATAGCAAATTCTCGCATGACTTGTTCGGCGGTGCGACCACGGATGTGTTGGCTGGCACACACGTGCCGGTTTTCATGTCGCACTAATCAACCATGAGTGACGTGTTTTCACACCCCTGGCTTGGCGGTTTGTTTGATGACCCGCAAACCCGGAAACTTCTGTCTGCAGATGTTCAGTTCAGGCACATGCTGGAAACCGAAGCGGCCTACGCTGACGCGCTCGGACACGTCGGGCGGGTATCTCCAAACGTGGCCAAGCAAACGGCCGATCTTATCAAAGTGCAGCAACCGGATTACTCGGCACTACGCGATGGCACAGCACAGGATGGTGTTGTCGTACCAGCCTTCGTCCATACGCTTCGTGCACAACTGCCACAGGAATACCAAGACGCCCTTCATCACGGCATGACTTCGCAGGATGTGATTGACACCGCATTGGCCCTGACTCTCAAAGACATCTTTCCCCTGTTCGCCTGGCGTATTTCAGATCTGATTGAGTGTCTGAAATCACTGGAAGAATCACAAGGTGCAAGCAGGCTGATGGGCCGCACGAGGATGCAAGCTGCCTTGCCGATCACGGTGGCTGATCGCCTGCGCAGTTGGCGATTGCCGTTTGATGATCACCTGGAACGGCTGAACCAGATGGAACCGAGGGTTTTGAGGTTGCAACTGGGTGGGGCCGTGGGGGATCGCGCGGCGTTAGGGGATAAGGCAGAGGCGATTTCCGCCCATATGGCGGCATCGCTGGGCCTGCGGGAATCTCGGGCCTGCTGGCACAACCGTCGTGACGGTATCGCCGAATTCGCGGGATGGTTGTCGCTGGTTACAGGAAGCCTTGGCAAGATCGGCCAGGACGTTGCTCTGATGGCGCAACAGGGCGTGGACGAAGTGACATTAGAAGGCGGTGGCGGGTCATCGGCTATGCCGCACAAACAGAACCCCGTAACAGCAGAGCTATTGGTTTCGCTTGCACGATTCAATGCGGTTCAGCTTTCGGGCATTCATCAGGCACTGGTCCACGAGCAGGAGCGGTCAGGTGCGGCCTGGTCTCTCGAATGGATGATCCTGCCGCAAATGATTATTTCCACAGGTCGGTCCCTGACGGCTGGAGCCTCATTGACCTCTCAGATATCGCGGCTTGGCAGCCAAGGCTGAGAGAAGAGTATTGCAGCAGTGTGCCATCTTTCGCACGCATATTACCCACATTGCTGGAACCAGCAGGCACGCAATACGCACCGAACCCTTGTACCTCATGCGGGGTAAAGTAGCCGAAATTGGCCAGTCAACATTTGGCACACAGTGTTGAGGAAATTGAGAAAGAGGTACAATGACACGCAGCCGGGATCCATTTCACATTCATCCGGAATTGCGGTCGGCGATAACTGACCCGGAACAATCCTTCTTCCGATCCTTTACTACTGAGGTTCTGGCCAAAAAATCTCAGGAGCTCGGACTGCCACATTGGTGGTACCCGGACGAAGTCCGCGAAGCAAAACGGCTGGAATTCTTGGCCGGCCGAATGGACGACGACCTCTGGGTTTTCACTTATGGATCACTCATGTGGGACCCGGCATTCAAATTCGCTGAAGTGCGAAGGGCGTATTTGCCGAACCATGCACGGAAATTTATTCTCAAGGACATTTACGGAGCGCGAGGCACAACTGAGGCGCCCGGCTTAATGGCCGCCCTGGATAAAGGCTCCGGATGTCATGGGCTTTTGTTCCGAATTGCCCAGGACACTCTTGACGAAGAAACCGCAGCGATCTGGAGACGCGAACAAGTTGGACCTGCATATATTCCAACTTTTATCACTGCACTTGTTGATGACACGGCGATTGAGGCACTCACTTTTTTGGCAGATCATGATGCAGATTTGATCGTGTCAAATATTTCTCGGCAAGATCAGGTTCGCTTCATGGCGACTGGGACGGGATTTGCCGGTTCGAGTGTCGAGTATTTAAGGGGAATTCAGAAGAAATTCGCCCTTCTGGGTATCTATGATGAAGATGTCGAAACCCTTCTTCGCGATGTAGAAGCCCATTTGTCCTTTAACTAAGTCGGCGCTTCGAACTGAGACGTTTTCACCGTCAGAAACGCCGCCCTTCAAACACATTGGTTCCCCCAACTTAAGCCCACCTACATTCGCACAAGGGCATCCAGCACCCGAAATCCACTGGCGCTAAGGTCGTGTTACATCAACCCGAAAGCACGCCCGGCAACCAAAGGGTCAGTGCGGGGAACGCGATCAACACGCCGACCCGCAGAATTTCCGCGCCGAAGAAAGGGAGAACCCCGATAAATGTGTCACGCATCGGAACATCCGGGGATTGAGCGGAAATGATAAAGACATTCATCCCCACAGGTGGTGTGATCAATCCAAGTTCGACCACGATCAGGGCGAGGATACCGAACCAAATCTTCAAATCCTCGGTGTCCATTCCAAAAGGCGACAATTCGGCTGTGGCATAGTCACCGCCATTGATCTCAACCAACACCGGCCAGAAAAACGGAATGGCAAGCAGGATCATCGACAAGCTGTCCATCAAACACCCTAACAATATCAGAGCCAGCAACAACAGAAGAAGGGTCAGCATTGGCGTCAGGGTGGAGTTGGCCATCATTTCGGCCATGGCCTGCGGCACGCCCCCACGCGACATGAAAATCTTGAGCAGCTCCGCCCCCAATAGAATGAGATAGATCATCCCGGCTGTACGGGCGGTTTCCAACAACGCCTCGCGCCCGTCGTTGAGCGTAAACTGACCACGTACCAACCCGAACAGCGTGACCATAACCACACCAACGGCTGCAGCCGGGGTCGGGTTGAACAATCCCAGGTAAATACCACCAATCACCACACCAAACACCAGCCCCACCGGCAACACGTTCAGTGTCGCAGAAATCAGTTCGTCGCGTGAGGCAGCATCGCCTTTCGGGCCGGCTTCGGGTTTGACCAACACATAAATCAGAATAGTCAGAATGAAGAACGCTACCGCAATCAATCCGGGTATCAACGCCGCCATGAACATCGTGACCACGTTGGCCTCAACGATGATTGCATAGATGATCAGCACGACCGAAGGTGGAATCAGGATGCCCAAAACGCCGCCGGCTGCGATTGTCCCGGTACCCAGCGTCGAGGAATAGTTGTACTTCTTCAGTTCCGGTAGCGCGACCCGACCCATAGTTGAAGCGGTTGCCAGTGACGAACCGCAGACTGCTCCGAACCCGGCACAGGCGGCGATGGCTGACATGGCCACACCCCCGCGCATCCATCCAAGCCAGGCATTCGCGGCACGGAACAAATCTGCACTCAAGCCTGAACGTGACGCGATTGCGCCCATCAGCACAAACAGAGGCACAACCGACAGATCATAGATCGAGAATTGCCCGTAAGCGAGATCCTTGAGCTGACTCAGAACGATCATGGGACCGTTCAACAGGGCAATTCCAACGCCACCAACGACGATCATGGCATAGGCAATTGGCATACGAATGGCGATCAGAAACACAAGGGTTCCGAGCCCCATCAAGCCGATAGTAATGCTGTCCATTGTTTCAGACCTCGCTTCGGGTAAGCTTTCGCAGTGCTTCTCCCAGCGTGATCAACGCCGCCAGAAACAAAAGCGCCAAGGATATCAATGCGGGGAGGAACGCCCACCAGATTGGAATTTCCAGGATACCTGTGAATTCCTCATACTCACGATAATCCGAAAGCCCCGCACTCATCCGCCAAATGAGAAGAGCAGCAAACAACAGTGCTATGATTGCAGCCACCACTGACATCAGCGCGACCGACCGGGGACCTGCACGCATCGTAAAGATATCCGCTGACACGTTGGCTCCAACCAACTGGCAATAGGGCAAGAAACAAAATGCTGCTATTGCGGCCCCCATCTCGGTCAGTTCGAAGTCCCCCGGGAAGGGTTTGTTGATTATCATCCCAGTCAGGATTGACCAAGCGTTGACCAGAACCACCCCGACCAAAACCAAGCCGCCAACCAACGCCCAGCCAGTAATCAGGTGGCGCGCAAGGTCCATAGACCTTGCGACACCAGATGTTTGCTTCCCCGACATTGTTCAGTTCGAGGCCATGTTTTCGGACACAAGCGCAACCGCGCGGTCGTAAAGCGCCTGCCCGTCGATGCCTTTTTCGTTCATTTCCGCGATCCAGCGTTCGACCACCGGTTCCATCGCAGTTTCGAACTGAGCCCATTCGGCGTCGCTTAGCTGGATATGTTCGTTGCCGGATTTGGTGGCAATTCCAATCCCGAATTCTTCGGCCCCGTCCCAGATACGACCCACTTCGGCATGCCATTCCGGGCCGGAAGCATCTATGAAAATCTGCTGGATATCGTCGGGCAAGCTCTCCCAGCGATCCTTGTTCATCACAACGGAAAAGGACGTCGTGCCCAGACGTTTCCCGTCCGGTCCTTCGATCTGGTACTGAGTTTGCTCATGCACTTTCAGGGGCGGGATAATTTCAAATGGGATGAGAGCGCCATCAATCACCTTTTTTGACAGCGCCACAGGAATTTCCCCAACCGATGTTTTGACCGGGCTCGCCCCCAGGGATTCAAGAACCCATGCACCGGTTCTGGAAGGAATGCGGATTTTCTTACCGGCCACGTCCGCAGGCGTTCTCACCAGATCCGTTGCCATATGCAAAGCGTTGCCGCCGTGTACATGCTGGAACAAGGCGTGAAGGCCTTTGAAATCCTTGCTCAATTCTTCTGTGTACATCGCCTGCATTGCCTTATTTACAGCGGCGCTATCTCCCTGATGGACGCCCGGCAATTCAAACACTTCAGTGCGTGGAAACGAACCGGCGGCATAGGCATTTACCATCCAAACCATATCCACGACCCCATCACGCGCTTGACGAGGAAGCTGCGGGGGCTTGCCACCAAGGGTCATCGAGGGGAAAATCTCGATTTTTATGCGCCCGTTGGACGCCTCCATGATGCGTTCGGCCCATGGTTCCAGCATTTGAGAATGTGCTGGAGCTTTGGGGCTCAGAAAGTGATGCAATTTGAACTCAAACTCTTCGGCAAAGCTCACTTGTGCTCCGGCGAGTGCAACAAAAATGCCAGTTGCGGCGCCTTTAACAATCCCTGTGAATTTCATTGGACCTCCTCCTTCAAAATTCCAAGAAATGGATTAGCCTGGAACTTGTCGGAGAGTTTAGTTACTGAATGTTGGCATTCAAAATGAATTCTGCGGCTTTTTAGTTTCCGTTATTAGCATGTTTGAGCAGATTGCCTGCTGCCAGACTGGTCCGTTGACAGGGGGTTTGGGACAAATGGCAGTGGGATCTATGAAGAAGCCGCCAATATGTCAGGCAACGCGACATCCGCATCAGTTGGCAGCGATAGCGAGCCTGCCGGCGCCTCGGGGTAATCACGATTGATGCGAATGAACCGGGCGTTTTGGAAATGAGTTCCTATTCTCTCCATTGGCCACCGAACAACGCTGGGTGTATTGAAACCTGCACCGATCTCAACCACCGCCAGCCTCAGGCCATTGACACTCTGCAGCCAGTTGGCGAAGGCCTTTGATTGCGGAACGTAAGGGGTCTCTATAAACCATCCACCCCCTCGCACGTTCATGAACACCGTCCCGCCGCAATTGGGGCACACCGCGAGAGACGATTTGTTTTCAACCTTTTGAGTTTGTCGGTTGACGGATGGCAGCATCGCGTCGACCAGAGGGACCCCATCCCAGGTTTGGTCTGTGCACGGCGTCAGACATTGGAACAATTCATAATCGCCTTGGGGTGTATAGATGCGCGTCGGATCAAATCCATTTTTGTAGAAATACCGGTCGACATTTGAAGTCATGACAAAATAGTCCTTATCGCCAACCAGCTTGAGTAAATCCTGATACGCTTTTGTCTGGCGCGCCCTGTACACGTGGTCCAGAGCAACCGACAGGTAACCCCATTTGAGCGCCTCGTCTTTGAAGGGGTAACCCATCATTTGATATTGATTGCGGGCACCGTACTGCAGCATTCCGGGGAACCGGTTGGCAAATGCAACTTCGTCGGTGTAGTCCAACCCTGCCGCAGCTGACATCCCCGCACCAGCTCCGATCAGTACTGCATCAGAATCCCTTAGCGTTTGCGCGACCATTTCGACGGTATTCAAAGCAGTTCCCATTGTCTCGCTTCCTGCTCGTAAATCCTTGTGGCAGCGTCGCCAAAGGTATTGAAAATCACGTGACTTAGCCCATTGGGGTTCCTGCCGACCCAATCAATCACTGTTGCAAGTGCGATCTTTGCAGCGGCTTGCGCCGGGTATCCGAAGACACCGGTCGAAATACCGCACAAGGCCACCGAACGGGCCCCGGCCTCGGAAGCCAAGGAAAGACAAGACTGATAGCAATCCGCCAATTGGGTTTCTTGTCTTGTCGTCAGTCGCGACCCGGATTGGACAATGGGACCCACTGTATGCAGGACGTATCGGGACGGCAGATTGTACGCGCGCGTTATTTTGGCGACACCGGTCACCTCACCATGCCCCTGCAATTGCATTATCCGATGGCAATCTTCCCTCAGCTGCGGGCCAGCCGCACAATTGATCACGTTGTCGATACAGGCATGGAACGGCTGAAAGCATCCAAGCAATTCCGAATTGGCAGCATTGGTGATGGCATCGACGCGAAGCGTTGTTGTGTCACCGTCCCAAATGCTGATCCGTCCGCTGACATTGGAACCTCCTCCCAATCGCTGCAACGCTTCTGAGCCCGTTACGGTTTTCTTCGACAGCTCGTGCTGAAGCAGCCGGTCAGTCGCATCGAGCAAGTTTGATGGCAAGTTTCCTGGACTGCGAACCGTCAACGCTGCCTGCACCCACCTTCGGCGCTCCTCAACAGACTGAGGAACGGCATATCTTTCAAGAAATCGCGCGGATAGGCTATCGTGCTTAAGGGCATCCACGACATCGTTTAACGCAACGTGTGGATTCCCGGTCGCGGGAACAAACGCTTCGTAAAGGCGTATCTCTTGCTTATAAGCAGACAGTTTCAATTCATAACCCCGGGTGTTTTATGGTGAGCTCAGCAGGCCAGAAAGCCTGCTGAGACTAAGCCGAGCGCTTAGAACTTGCCGTTTTCGTGCGCCATCTCTGATGGAATGTCCGAGATCACGTCCCAATGTTCGACGATTTTGCCGTCCTCAACGCGGAACAGATCGAAAAACGCAGTCGGGGTGCCAGCCAAAGTGCCTTCTGACGCGGTAAAGACAAAGTTGCCTTCGGCAACGACCAGATGGGTTTCATCGTATTTCATGGTGATGCCCTGCTCGGCCCAGGCGGTCAGAGCTGCACCCAAACCATCCAGCCCATCGGCAATCTGGCTATTGTGTTGGGTATAGGTTTCCGTCGAGATGAAGTCGGTGATTTGATCACCTTTGCCATCACGCAGAATCGTGTTTACGAAATCGACTACCAACACTTTGTTTGCTTCGGTCTTATTCAGATCGACGATCTCGACTGCACCATCGGTTTGCGTGTGACCAGACGGGTTGGGTTCGGAAACGGCCGCCAGATTGTCCCAATGCTCGACAACTTTGCCATCCTCTACACGAAACACGTCAAATCCAACCAAAGCATCGGCACCAAAGGCCTGAGCATTGGAATATGTGTTGTGCAGGACGACCAGATCACCCTCTGCCAATACACGGTGCGTGGCTACTTCTATACCGCTTTCTTTCAGACCGGGGATAAAGCCCACAATTGGCGCCGCACCGGTCGGAACCGCTGGGTTGTGCTGGATATATCCCGGCGCAAGAAGCTGCTCGGCGGCCTCGGGATCGAAGTTGGTGAAAATGGCAGCGACGGCGTTCAGGACGATTTCTTTGGGGGTCATTTCCGGTTCCTTTGATTCTCGGTTGCGTTGTTGTGCGCTTTAAGTATCATTTCCGCACCAAGTATCAATTACGCACCAAAAAGGAACCAAGTATGCTCCCGGTAACTGCGACGACCGACGAAGAAGGCAAATTGTGTCCGGTTCGAAATGTCCTCGCCAACGTGACAAGAAAATGGCAGACGTTGCTGCTGCTGGCGCTTGAAGATGGTCCGATGCGTTTTGGCGAGCTAAAACGGATAATTGGGGACATCACCCAAAGAGTGCTGACCGAAAACCTGCGTTCAATGGAGCGCGACGGCTATGTCACACGCATTGTGCATTCCGGACCACCGCTGGCAGTCACTTACGAACTGACTGAATTGGGCAAAGATCTGGTGGATGTCATGAAGCCCCTCGTTTTATGGGCCCAGGACCATTTCGAAAGGGTCGAAGAAGCCCGCGCCATGTATGACGGCTGACAATCACCTGGTTAATAGAAGACGAAACTACGCATCGAAATGCGTCCGATATCGATCGTCTCATTAATAAACACAACGGTGGACCAGGTCAGTGGGGAAGGCTCATGCTTAGCTGCCCCACTTTGGTTTTCGCTTGTTCAGAAAGGCATCAATTCCCTCGGCGGCTTCAGCGCTGTCCCAGGTATCCGCCAGCCGACGGATCGTGTCGTCGATGACTTCCGCGTCGATCCGGGGGCCCAAAGACCGTGCCAGTTGCTTAGCCGAACCTACTGCCTCCGGAGCTACAGACAGATAGGGGGTAACCTGTGCCTCTACCGCCTCGTCCAGCTCCTCCGGTTCAACAACTTCGGCGACAATGCCGATTGTCTTGGCTTCATCCGCGTCAAAAATGCGTGCAGACATGAACACGCGCCGCGCCATGCCCTCTCCCATACGCGATAGTACATATGGTCCGATGGTCGCCGGGATCAGCCCCAATCGCGTTTCGGTCAGCCCGAATTTGGTTGATCTGGTGGCAACGGTTACATCGCAGACACACGCCATTCCAACACCACCCCCGAATACGCCGCCATGAATTCGCCCAACCAGGGGCGTCGGCATCTCATTCAGGGCATTTAACATTTCCGCCAGCTTTCGCGCTTCGCGTATCCTGGTTTCGCGATCCGCTCTAATCTGATCCATCATCCAGCCAAGATCGCCGCCCGCACAGAATATGTCTCCGGCACCGGACAAGACCATGGCACGGTTTTTTGGATCGGAACCGATGGTTTGCGCCAATTCCGTTAACTCCGAAATCATCAATGCGGACAACGCGTTGCGTTTCTCGGGTCGGTTCAAAGCCACATAGACAACACCGCGATCATCAATGCTTAGAGAAAGAGTCTCATAATTGTTCATGTTCCGCTCCTCAGGGATTTCGCAAACTGAGCAACACGTTGCAACCGAACGGCATCGAGCCCTGTTTCGAACCCGCGTTCAGCGACGATTTCCGCGACGTCTTCGGTGGCAACATTGCCTTTGGCACCCGGCGCATAGGGACAACCACCCAATCCACCGACAGAGGCATCAAACACGCGAATCCCCCGATCCAGGCAGACCTCGATATTGTCCAGGGCTCTTCCCTTGGTATCGTGAAAATGCCCTGCCAACCGGTCTGCGGGCACGACCTCGGTCACTCGATCCAACATCAGAGAAACGCTTTCCGGTGTGGCCTGTCCAATCGTGTCGCCCAAGCTGATCTCGGAGCAACCAAGATCGGTCAAAGCCTGCGCTACCAAAGCCGTTCGAGCAGGATCAGTCGGCCCATCATACGGACAGTCCGTCACACAGGACACATAGCCGCGCACTGGAACAGCATGGTCCTGGGCCAACTCCAATACTGAGGCAAACCTTTCAAGGCTTTCGGACACCGAACAATTGATATTCTTTTGACTAAATCCTTCGGAGGCTGACGCAAAGATCGCCACCTCATTTGCCTGAGCACGCAACGCGTCCTTCATCCCGCGTAAATTCGGCGTTAAAACTGCGTAGCTTACGTTGGGTTTCCGATTGATCCCGGCCATCACCTCGAACGCATCAGCCATCTGTGGAACCCACCTAGGACTGACAAAGCTGGTCACTTCGATCTTTTTAAACCCGCAATTGCTGAGCATATCAACCAAACGAACCTTGTCTTTTGTATCGATCTGAGTTTTTTCGTTTTGAAGCCCGTCTCGCGGACCCATTTCGAAGATCGTCACCCTATCACTCATCACGTGCCCCTGGGGTTGATTGATAGCCAAGGAATCTCTGCGCTTCCTGGGCAGTTTCAAAGATGTGAAGTTGCCTTTGGGGGAAAAGCCGTTCACCCAGCTTCACGCGCATGAAAGCAGAGTTCGCGTATCTGGTAACAGTCTGATAATATTCGGATTCAAGCCTCTGAACCATCGCGGCATAGATTTCTTCGATATCCTCATCGATCACCGTGTCATCATAATTGACGATGGCATCGACCGGTCCGGCCAAACCGTCACACAGCTCGACCACGCGCCTGCGTATAGCTTCGACATCGGCTGGCCATTTGATCCGCATTTTGCTGAGGTTGATAAACAATCGTTTACCTTCGCCGTCCAGACCAATTCGCGACGGTAAATCCAAATGCAGAAGTTCCGAACGCAGTTCCATCTGTTCATCCAGAAAAATCCGCGGATCCATTTTCTTAAGATCGCGGATAAGAGGTTCGAAGGCGATATGCGCAAGAACATCCCGTTCCAGATCAATTCCCGGTGCGATCTCGGTCAGAGCGAGTCCGTCCTGATCAAGTTCGAAAACGCAACGTTCGGTCACAAACAGGACCGGTTTGTGTTCTGCCTGCGCGCGCATTCCTGAGAACGTGACCTGTGACACCGCCTGATGGAATTTACGAGCCTTCCCTTCATGAAGAATAGCCAGCTGACCGTTCTCGATGCCAACTTTTAGCCCACCGGCCGTAAAAGTGCCTGCAAATACGACTTTATGTGCGTTCTGAGAGATATTGATAAACCCGCCTGCACCGGCAAGCCTGGAACCAAAGCGCGAAACATTCACATTGCCACTTTCGTCCGCTTCGGCCATTCCCAGAACCGCAAGGTCCAGCCCGCCGCCGTCATAAAAATCGAACTGGTTGTTTTGCGGAATGATCGTGTCGGTGTTGACTGCGGCCCCAAAATCAAGGCCTGAAGCTGGTTCGCCTCCAATCACACCCGGCTCGGCCGTCAAGGTCACGTGCCGCAACAACCCTTCTTCCCGTGCGACGGCGGCCACACCCTCCGGCATACCGATCCCAAGGTTCACGATACCATTGACCGGCAGCTCGAATGCTGCCCGCCGCGCGATAATCTTGCGTACATCCAACGGCACCGGGCTTGCCTCGCCCACCGGCGCCCGAAGCTGACCCGCAAATTGTGGCGAATAGACAGTGGCATAGGTCTGAACGTGGTGTGCCGGCTCCGACACAACCACAGCATCGACCAAGGTCGATGGCAACACAACGTGTCTTGGGTTCAGGGAATTGTCCGCCGCCAAACGTTCGACCTGCACAATCACGACACCGCCCGAATTCCTAACAGCCATCGCTTGTGCCAGGTTGTCGATCGTCAGTGCCTCTCGTTCCATCGAGACATTACCAAGAGAGTCGCTAGTGGTGCCCCGCAACAAAGCGACATTCAGCGGAAGTCCACGGTAAAACAGCAGTTCTTTTCCCGCCAGCGTGACCGGTTCGACAAGGTTTTCGGTGGTTATCTCGTTGATCCGCCCACCGTCCTGTGCCGGATCGACGAACGTGCCCAGTCCAACATGGGTCAGTGTGCCGGGTTTACCCGCCGCGATGTCGCGATACATCTGGCTGATCACGCCTTGCGGAAGATTATACGCCTCAATTCGATTTTCTAGCGCCAGCTGTGCGACCTTGGGGATCAGTCCCCAATGCCCACCGATGACGCGTTTTAGAAGCCCTTCGTGCCCTAACCTGTTCAGACCGCGCGACTGTCCATCGCCCTGCCCGGCTGCAAAAAACAAAGTTAGATCGCGCGGTTCTGCCGTGCTGCAGAACCGGGCCTCAAGCGCGTTCAACAGCTCATCAGGAACACCGATACCGACAAAACCCGATGTGGTCACAGTGTCACCGGACTTGATCAATGCTGCGGCAGCTTGCGCTGTAATAACCTTGTTTACCATGAGTTTCCCCGTATCAGTGCGCGGTCCAGCCCCCGTCAACAGGCAGGGCGGTTCCCGTCATCGACGCGGCGGCTTCGGAACACAGAAATACGGCCAAAGCCCCCAATTCAGTTGTATCGACAAATCGCTTTGTTGGCTGAGCCGCCAACATGACATGCCGGATCACTTCATCCTCGGTAATGCCGCGTGCTGCAGCGGTGGCGGGTATTTGCTTTTCCACCAACGGCGTGCGCACGTAACCGGGACAGATCGCGTTACAGGTTATGCCCTGCTCGGCTACTTCCAATGCCACGGTCTTGGTCAGGCCAACCACACCGTGTTTGGCCGCCACATATGCGGACTTGTAAGGTGACGCGACAAGCCCATGCGCCGATGCGAGGTTTATGATCCTCCCCCAACCGCGCTTTTTCATTCCGGGAAGCGCCGCACGTATTGTGTGAAATGCCGAAGACATGTTGATGGCGATGATCGCATCCCATTTATCCACCGGGAACTCATCCACCGGGGCGACATTCTGTATGCCTGCATTGTTGACCACAATGTCTACAGAGCCGAGCTTGTTTTCTGCACCTGATATCATAGCCTCGATCTGAGCCGGATCGCGCATGTCAGCGCCGTCAAACAGGACGCGCACACCCCATTTGTGTTCCAGATCACGAACCACAGGCTCTGCGAGCGAGGCCGGTTCAATACCGTTCAGCACAATATTGGCCCCGGCCTCGGCAAGGGTTGCCGCGATAGCAAGCCCGATCCCACTGGTCGAGCCAGTTACAATGGCAGTCTTTCCTTTCAACATGTGCTTTTCCTTTTCGATTATCTGCGTGGTGACCACGCAATTTCTTCGTTTCGGGATGCAAGTGTCGGCGCCGCCCGGTCGGGGCATTTCTCTGCGCCCTCCACCCAGAACGGCGAGCGAATGGCCCGCAGCGCACCTTCGGTCGGATGGTCAATGTCCAGAAACAGGCCAACATCCGCCAGGTGGGCGTCCTCGAGAAGATCTGTCAGCGCATTTATTGGTGTGCAGGGAACGTCCAGCCCGCGCAGAACCTCAAGCCAATCAGAGGTTGTTCGTTTGGGCATTTCCTCTGCGACAACCGCATACAGCTTACCGATATTGTCACTGCGTGCCGCGGAATCCTGAACCCACTCGGCAGTTGCCAGCTCTGTTCTTCCAACAAAATTCAGAAAGCTGGCCCAATGTTTTCCATTGTATGGCAGCACACCTATGAACCCATCTTTGGTGGGAAACGGCTTGCGATGTGGTGACAGCAGCCGCTCATACCCTACGCCACCCAATGGTGGACGGAACGTCTCTCCTGCCAGTTGCTCGGACATCAGAAAAGAAACGATACCCTCGAACATCGGTGCTTCGATGAAGCATCCCTGCCCCGTTTTCGCCTGATGCGCGACGCCGGCAAGCACTGCCATCGTCAGATGCATTCCGCCGACCTTGTCGCAGATGATCGTTGGCAGAAATCTGGGTTCATCGTTCTGGTTGCGGTTCAGATGGGCAACGCCGGACGCCGCCTGAATGATGTCATCATAGGCTGGGTGTTCGGCATTGCGTCCGCCACTGCCATACCCTGCGGAAACACAATAGACGAGTTGCGGATGAGCAGCCCGTACTGTTTTCGGATCCAGCCCAAGTCTTTTGGCGGCCCCGGGGCGCATATTGTGCACCAGAACATCGGCATTCGCCAAAAGCGCCATAAACCTTTCCCGATCCTGATCTTCCTTCAGGTTCAGCGAAATCGAACGTTTGTTGCGGTTGTAGTTCAAATACCCCGCGCCCATTCCATCGGAGCGGGCAGGCCTGACATGTCGAAATATATCGCCCGATGGCGGCTCCACTTTTATAACATCGGCCCCGAAATCGCCCAGATACTGTGTGGCCAGAGGACCAAGAACCACAGCCGTCAGGTCCAGAACGCGAACACCTTTGAGAAGATCGTACATGGTTTTCTCCTGACTGATTTAGCTCAGTCCATCAGACCGGGCAGGAACAACGAAATTTGCGGAAACGCGAGCAGCAGGGCCAAAATTATGATCTCGACCAGAATGAACGGAGCTACACCCTTGAAGCACTCGCCTACGGGAACTTTGGTCAGACTTGAGGCCACAAAGATGTTGAGCCCAAGCGGCGGTGTAACCAGTCCTATCTCAACCGTTTTGGTGATGATGATCCCGTACCAGATGCCATCAAACCCGAGCTGTGAAATCAGGGCAAAAGTAACCGGAACGGTCAGCACCAGAATGGCCAGTTGGTCCATTAGCATACCAAGGATAAGGTAAACGAAGACCAGGATGATCATTACTGTCCAGGGCTGCATTCCAGCATCGCGGATCGCATCCAGCAGGTTTTGCGTTGCCTGTGTCAGTGTCAGGAAATAACCAAACATCAATGCGCCAGAGATGATCGCAATGATCATAACAGTCGTGCGCACGGTTTCCGTCAGTGAGGCCAGAAACTCCTTGCCCTGAAGCCGTTGCATCAGGAGGACAATTATCAACGCCGACAAGGAACCGATGGCGCCCACCTCTGTCGGAGTAGCAATGCCACTGTAAAGCGCGCCAATCACGATGGTCATCAGCAGGAAGACAGGCCAAACCGTACGGATCGAGGCAATTGCAGCTGGGCGGTCGAAATTTGGACGTGCGGGGACAGCTTCGGGCTTCAACGCACCCATCACCATGATTGCGGTCGTATATCCAACCACAGTTAGCAATCCCGGCCCGACCCCGGCAATCAGCAACTTGCCAATCGAAACCTCTGTCAGAATACCGTAGATGATCAGAATGATTGAGGGCGGGATCATGATCGCCAGCGTGCCTGAAATGGCGATGACACCCACCGACAGACGATCAGAATATCCAACTTCACGCATGGTCGGGTAGGCTGCCGTGGACATGGTCGCGGTCGAGGCGGTACTGGAGCCGATCACGGCTGCCATGAAGGCGCTCGCCATCACACAGGCGACGGCAAGACCGCCGCGGACACGACCCAGCCACAGATCACAACAAACAACGATATCACGAGCCATACCGGACTTGGCCATGAACTGCGACATCAGCACGAACATCGGTACCGTCAGCAGAACATAGTTCGCACTTTCCTCGTGCAGCACATCGCCCAGAAAACTGGTTACAAGGGCTCCACCCCCCGTAATCCACAACCCAAGTACGGCTGAAGACATCAGCGCGAACGCAATGGGCATTTCCAATACGATCAACAGGATAAGAGCGGCAACGCCGATAAAAATTTCCATGAGTTCCCCTCCCTCTTACAATTCGTCTTCGTGGCTGCCGACGATGACCGGGCGGCCCAGAAATCCATATTGAACGGCGTTGATAAGCAAACGCACCGAAAGCACACCGGCACCGATCGGTACCCAGACTAATGACAACCAGACCGGCCAATCGATGACCCCGAAGATCACGTCACCTTCGTGCAAAGTTTCCATTGTGCGCTTGAAAGACGCCTGCGTCATAAGGGCAAAAACCAACGCGGCGAGAAGGTTGTTCAACGCATAGAGCGGACCTTTCAGCTGCTCTGGCAGAAACCGCGTCGCGACATTGATCCGGATCATCGCCCCATTGCGCTCACCCCAGGACAGGGCCAAGACGCCAACGATAACCATCAGATAATACGTAGTGAAATCAAACTGAAACGTCAGCGGCGACTTGAACGCATAGCGCCCGATGGCATCGCAACTTACCAGGATCATCATCACGAAGACCGAGATCCCGGCGATCCAACTGAGCAAATTCTCAAGTTTTTCAAAGACATTGAGCATCATCAACTCCTCGGTCACGTTGGAAGAAAAAGAGGTGCCGCCCGCGAATAAGCGGCACCAGGTGGGGAGGATCAGTTGCCCTCGGCGGCAGCCACAGCCGCTTCGAATTCAGACACAACCTCAGCTGCATTCAAACCACGGTCTTCCATACGGGCGACCCAGGCGTCTTTGACCGAAGCCATCATTGGTTCGAGCGCCGCAAGCGTTGCGTCGTCGAACTCGTAGACAGCGATTCCGAGATCGCTAAACTCCTGCAGGGCTTCAGCAACCTTGGCGTCCTGATATTCGCCAAGATGCGACACTGTCTCATCCCCGGCCTGGATCAGAGCCTTTTGCTGGTCTTTACTCAGCGCGTTGAATGCGTCGGCGTTCATCACGGCAGTAATTGCAAAAGTCCCGAATGCGCCGTTCGTGCTGGTGGAGCCTATAACTTCCTGAAGATTATATGGTTTCACGCTGCCGGGCGGCAGCAAAGACCCGTCCAGCGTACCCCGCTGAATCCCCAGATAGATATCGGGCGCCGGCAAAGATACTGGCGTGCCCTCGAAAGCTTCGACAGCCAGATTCAGGGTTCCGGATGACCGAATTTTCATGCCCTTCAGATCATCAGTGGAAGAAATCGGGTCACCCGCCAATACCAGTTGGTATGCTGGCAACACTGCCGCAAACAGCGGCACAACGCCATTTTCGTCGAACTCATGGCGCAATGCGCCTTCCTTGACCAACTGCCAGTATGCCTGGCTTCCGGGCAGGGATTCTCCGGTCATGCCTGCAATCATCGACGCACCGTTCAGTGGCATCCGGTCGCTGACATAACCAATACCGACATAGCCGGCCTGAACTGCATTATCCCGAACCTTTTGCAGAATGCCCTTGGCCTTAGCCAGTTGACCTGCCGGGAAGTGGCGGAAATCAACCTCGCCACCTGTCAATTCCTCTGCCCGGTTCATCCAGAACACCATGCCCTCTTTCGAAAGGTAGTGTTCCAGCGGAAAGCTGTCGGCAAAGGAAATTGTCTCAGCTTTTGCCTGTGTCGAGGCCGCAAGAAGCAGGGCCGCTGCCGCAGCCTTGAAAGTGGTTGTGATTTTCATGGTTTCGGGGCCTCCTCACCCCGGGATGTGGATTATGTCATCCGTTGAGGAGCGTCATAGATCGACGCGCGCGCCTTCGCCGTAGGGCGGGCCATAAACGACCATGACGCGAATGGGTTTGTCGCCTTTGGCGACGAAAATGTGCGGCATCTCGGCGGGAAAGAAACAACCCTCACCCTGTCCGATCACACGGGTTGTCTCACCGATGGTAACTTCGGCCTCGCCGTCCAGCATGTAACAGAACTGATCAATCCCCGGATGGAAATGAGGAGTTGCACCCTGACCAGGATCAATGGTGCCGATCACAACTTCCAGATGCTTGGTCCCCTGTTTCGGACCAACCAATCGGCGGTTGACAGTACCAGTATGCCCTGCGGGTTCATACGCTTTGGCGTCACACTCGCGAATAAATAGGTTCGTTACATCAACAGTCATGGTCGCTTGTCCTAAATGGGGTTGAATCATTTGGTTTTCGACGCTGCTCCCGCGCTTAGTCCGGCAGACTGAAGTGCTTGAACAATCTCGTCTGCGGTTTTGTGCAGGCAGTCAGCGAACTCGAGATATCGGCCTTCCATGCGGTAGTTCGGTCCTGCTACGGAAAGACCAAGCTGGCGGCCTTCCACTTCGATAGGGACGCCAATGCCTGTTACGTCTGGTGTGTATTCTGAGAGATTAAGAAAATACCCTTGTGCAATCCCCTCTTTGATCCGTTTTTTCAACGTATCCTGATCGCTGATGGTGTTTTCGCGCAGGTCGACGAAACTAATTCCCTGCAATTCCGCACTCAATTTCTCTTCGCGAAACGTCGACAATATCGCCTTGCCACCGGATGTTGCATATACAGGTCTGCGGCTGCCCACTTCGGCAGAATAACGGATGGATTGCCGGGATTCCGCAACCGCCAGATAAATCACGTCATCTTTTACCCGGGACGCAAGAAGCGCAGTTTCGCCTGTTTCGTACGCCATTTTCCCAAGGAATTCATTGATAAGCGCCGTAACAGGATCGCCGAAAGCAATGGCCTCGCCCGTCGCGAGCAATTTGCGGCTGGGATAGAACCCACCACGCTGACGCACCTCATACAGATACCCTCGAACAGATAGGGTCTCGATCAGATTATGCGTGCTGGATTTAGGCAATCTCAGCGCTTCTGATATTTGCGTCATTGTCATCGGTCTCTTTTCCTGCGCGAACAGCTCTAACAGCGTAAGTAAGTGATCCGCTTGCTTCACAATCATGAACTTTTTTTCACACTCCTGAACTTAGATTTCAAGGTATTTTTTTGTCAGTGATGGTCTTAATGGGAGATTCCCCCGCAATTTCATCCTGATATCTTCGGTATTTTTTTGACTTTCCGCAGCCGAAGTTACCCGCACTGTACGGGATACCAAAGCCGAATCGTCGATTCCCGGTACCTGCTGCGGCTTTGATGGAGCCGGCATCCCCTGATCATCCGTCTGGTAGATTCTAGAGATGAAAGGGGGTCGCCAAGTTATAGACCTTGCTGTCGCTGAACCGTTGAATTCCGGACGCAAACATCTTTGATGGGGGATCTCGCGATTTTGTTCGGATGTATCGCAAACTTTAAGGCTCATTTGGCGAGCATGCGGAATCTGACGTTGTTTCCGCAAAGGGATCTGTTGCACAAGGGCCTCAATAACCGCGCCGAAAACAGCCACCTCCCATTCCAAAAGCGGGAACGGACGATGCAGAGTTTTCGGTCCCCAGGAGGTTTGCAGAGGTTCGTGACAACTCATTCAGCCGTTCGAAATTGCTTCTGTGTCCCCGCACTCCGGCGCTCAGTCATAACAATCCGATATCACCGCCTCGAGGCAATTGATGTCTGGGATGCCGCTAATCGAGCCGCTTGAAATCCGAGCATCAGCATTCCTTGGTAGGCCGGAAGTTAATGTGACAACACCGAAAAATATCTTTCCAGATAATCCGATCGAACCCTTGATTTCGGCTTCGCTGCAGGCTCCTTTCCCACCTTACGCTCATAAAGTGGCAATTATGATCGTCACCTGAGTAATTGCGGGTTCATTCCATCACACTCGATAAGTATCGCTTATCAGATATGATTGCTTTTGCCAAAAAGGGTGCGCAGAATAGCACCCATGACAGCCCCCGCGCCCTATCTGCCCAGCCCCTCCCCGGCCCTCTCAGTCGAAGATCAGAAGGCGTTGACCGATCTGTATGTGCGCGGCACGCCCGCCAACACGCTGCGCGCTTATGAGCGGGATCTGCTCTATATCACGGCTTGGAAATCCGCGCGCTTTGGCACGGCGCTGGACTGGCCGGAATCCGAAGCCATCGCCCTCGCCTTCATCCTCGATCACGCGCGTGACCTGAGCGACGCACTGGAAACGGATATGGCGCGCGAAACCGCAGAAGCGCTAATTGCTCAGGGGCTGCGCAAGTCCCTCATCTGCCCGGCTCCCTCGACACTGGACCGGCGCATAGCATCCTGGCTGGCCTTCCACCGGATGAAGAACCTTGCCAGCCCCTTTGGCACGCCGCAAGTCAAACAGGCTCGGTCCAAAGCCCGCCGCGCCGCCGCTAAGCCCCCGACCCCGAAATCGGCCCACCCGATCACGCGCGACGTGCTCGAGCAGTTGCTGGCCACTTGCCGAGGCAGCCGTCGGGACTGCCGCGACAGGGCCATACTGATGCTGGGCTGGGCTTCCGGCGGGCGCCGCCGGTCGGAACTGACCGGCTTGATGCACGAGGATGTGTCGCTCAAGGAATTTGAGGAAAAAGGTCGGGTCTGGATTTCATTGCTGGAAACCAAGACCACCAGCAAGGGCGACACGCCGCGATTGGTGCTGAAATCCCGCGCCGCACAGGCGCTGGTGCATTGGATCGAAGTGGGCGAGATTCGGGACGGCCCCTTGTTCCGGCCAATCTCCAAGGCCGACCACGTGCTGAGCCGCCGCCTCAGCCCGGATGCGATCTATCAGATCGTCAAACACCGGTTGCAAATGGCTGGGCTGCCGGAGGGTTTTGCCTCACCGCACGGGCTGCGCTCGGGCTTCCTGACCCAGGCCGCACTCGACGGTGCCCCGATCCTGGCCGCCATGCGCCTGTCCCTGCATCGTTCCATGGCCCAAGCACAGAAATATTACGACGATGTGGACATCGCGGATAACCCGGCGACTGATCTATTGGGGTGAGCACATACTGACTTCTTAAAGAATTCCCAGCTTGAGGGAAACTCCGGCTGCTGTGCCTATGTCTTGTTTCCTGTCGCATCCGTTAACGTGGCCAGCGCGGAAACATGTCGCGGCAGGTCGCAGCGGGAATGCAGGATATCAACAATGATCACCGCGTCCGGCTGATCCAGGTAGACCAGGAAGTGCTCTCCCGCCCGTACATATCTGAGATCAGCTGCCTCCTCTACCAATATAGAACAGCTGCGGCTGGCCGCCCTGCCCTCCGTGATGGCCTGACAGCGCGCTATCAGTTCTTGTTCATAAAGATCGGCTTGATGCCGTCCAAACTTGTCGATGGTCCATCGGGCAATTTCCACCAGGCTGGCTTCAGCACGGCGTGTCAGTCGAAAGGGTTTGGTCACGCTTTGGTTCGTGCCCTTACAAAGGCACGACGGATCGCATCCGTACCGCCGCCTTCTGCCAGATCTCCTGCCTGAGCCTGGGCTACGCCCTCCTGCAGGCCTTGTCTGAGAGGCACCAGTCCCGCCTCTTCCCGCTCCAGAAGACGAAGACCGGCGCGCAACGCTTCACTGGCGTTCTGATAGCGACCGGACGCAACCAGGTCCTGCACCAGTTGATCCTGCGTTTCTGTAAGTACGACATTGCGGGTTACCATGGCTTAAGCCTCCTGATTGGCAATATATGCCAACGAAGGTACTTGTTCAACAATTGAAGTTTCCACACCCGGTAGTTTAATCAAGCCGTTCTTATTGCCGGCCTGACAGAGCAAATAAGTGCTCACCGCCGTGGCAGGGTTAACCATCGCCCCTACGCTTTCGCAAATTCCAAACACAGGGCCGACCTCCTTGCCCCGAACACCGCCCATCCGATTACCTTTGATATTCTCGAACAGCAGATGGTCACCATTCAAGGTTCGTGCCGGGACAACCGTGACCGGATCATCCTGTTACTGGGCTGACCTCGGGTAGATGGCAGCATTCGGTGATCGGCGGGATCTTTTTGGGGGATGTGTCGCTGAAGGAATTCAACGAGAATTACATAAATTAATTGTCGCTGCTGGTAGTTGATACCACCCAAAAAGACAAGACTCCACGGTTGGTGCGCAAGGGCCGCGCAGCGAAGCCGTTGGTGCATTGGATCAAAGTGGGTCGGATCGAGGACAACCCCCTGTCTCACTCGGTCTCGAAATCTGGCTGGATGCGGAAACGCCGCCTCAACCTGGACGCCATCGCCCAGATCGTCAAACACCGACTGAAGGTGACAGGACTACGAAGGATTATACCTCACCGCATTGGCTACGTTAGGGTTTCCTGACCCAAGCCGCGCTGGACGGCGCCCCGCCCTGGCAAGTCAGTGAACTTGCCGGCACCTATCAAGAATCCCCACCAATTCGGTTTTTGAGCGGCGTGAGGCTCAACACTCATTTGATTTAGTCATCTGCAACTTGAGCAAACTGAGCGCATTGCAGTATTTCTGACAGGATTTCGCTTGGCTATAAGGACAAAGTGGTCGACGTCAGGAAACCCTCTGAACTGGAACTTCGAAGCCAAACTTTTACTGCAACCATGCAACCTCCAAGCGCCTCTTAAGTACCCAATGGAGACGTGAGTTAACAGCTGTTAACTTCAGAACGCTTGTGCAGGCTTCGTAGCGACCCACAAGTTATTGATTTTTCTCTTGACATGAATCGGAATACGAGTGCCTAAATGTACTCAAGTTGCGCAACCAAACAAAAATGAGCAGGAAAACTGCAACTATGCTACAGACCACACCAATTGCTGCGACGACGCAGTCTCACGTTACACGTGAAATCTCTGATCGTCTACAAGTTGCACTGACGACCCACTTAACTCAGGCGTATTCTCCTGAACTGTCAAAGACCCTCAGACTCTTCAGCGCGACAGAGGTTGCCGACCTGTTTGGCACAACCGGACAGTTCTTGCGAAAGGGCCATGCTGAGGGCTCTCTTCCGGAGCCGGAAGTCAACAAGAACGGCCGTCGCTTTTACTCCGGAGCCGAAATCAAAGCGATGCGCCAGATCCTTGAAGGCAGTTCCAGAAAGCCCGGAAAATACCTTCCCGGCCGTCGCGATGCCGACCAGCTTCAGGTTATTCAACTCATGAACTTCAAGGGTGGCAGTGCAAAATCCACTTCAGCCATTCACCTTTGCCACTATCTTGCGCTTCAAGGTTATCGCGTTCTGGCTATCGACCTTGACCCACAAGGCAGCTTGACCGGATTCTGCGGAATTCAGCCAGAAATCGAGTTTGAGGGGAATTCGATCTATGATGCTCTGCGCTACGAGGACCCGGTCCCGATGTCCGAGTGCATCCGGACCACTTACTTCCCTGGCTTGGATCTTTCCCCCGCTCAGTTGATCCTGTCAGAGTTTGAAACGGAAACCGCTGTCTACGCCCGAAAAGGCGTTCCCTTCTATAATCGACTTGCCAGCGCAATCGAAGAAGTCGAAGCAAACTATGATGTAATCATTATCGATAGCCCTCCTTCATTGGGTTTCTTGACGCTAGCAGGATTGTTTGCGGCAACATCCGTGATCGTGCCGCTGACACCGAGCATGTTGGACGTGGCCTCCACGCAGCAGTTTCTTGAAATGACTTCGGCATACTTGGAAGAGTTTGAGAACTCCGGGATTCCGATTGTCCATGACAATTTCCGGTTCCTCATAACACGGGACGACCCCTCGGATACCCCATCACAGCAAATTGTAAGTCTGATGCGGGCGCTGTTTCAGGATCGGGTGATCGGAGCAACTGCGCTGCGAAGCACGGCGATTGCCGATGCCGCGATGCTGAAAATGACAATGTACGAAGTTGTTCGATCAGAAATGACACGGTCAACCTATGACCGCGCCCGATCAAGCATGGATGCCGTCGGGCACGAAGTCTCAAACATGATTCAAACCGCGTGGGGCCGTTGAAATGGCACTTAAACAAAACAAAACCAGCATGGCTGCAGCGATTGCGGCGGCAGCCGGAAACCCGCCCATTCCGCCTACGAAAACCGAGCGTGCCAATGCCGCGCTTCCACGAGGCACCATAGCTTCCGTCCGTGTTGGCGCCGGCGGAATCCAAGAAATCGATACCTCGCTCATATTGCCTTGGGGTCCAAAGGACAGGCTTGGAGTCGAGTTAACACCTGTTAACTCAAAGGCCGAGCCGAACGTCGATGCGGCTGTTCTAGAACTAGCCGAAAGCATCAATGAAGCAGGCGGCCAACAGGTCCCGGTCCTCTTGCGACCTTCCGAGGAGGTAGATGGTCACTTCGAGGTTATTTATGGCCGCCGTCGCATCCTGGCCTGTCAGCATCTAAACCAGCCTGTACGCGCGCTGGTACGGACTCTCGATGACAAAGAGGCGCTTCAGGCGAAAGGTCTGGAGAACTCTTCTCGTGTTGATCTCAGTTATTATGAGAGGGCTCGGTTCGCCCGCGAAATTCTCAACCAGGGATATGACCGTTCGGAAGCGATCACAGCACTTGCTATATCCAAGAATACGCTGTCGCAATTGGAGCGGATTACCAACGACATTCCTAACGATCTCGGGGATATGATTGGGCCGGCACCTAAGTCTGGTCGCCCGAAATGGACTTCTCTCGCTGAAGCATTGCGAAAGAAGGCAATTACAGCGAATAGTGCAAAGAAAACTCTGGAAAAGCTCAACGCATCTGATTCCGATGATCGATTGAACGGGCTCTTAGGTAGCTTAACTCCTAAGAAAGAAGCACAAGAAATCCGACCGGCACCTGACGTTGTCATCAAGACCAGCAATTCCACTGTGAACATGACGATCAAAAGATCAGGAGAGAATGAATCCTATACGCGTTGGCTTGAGGAAAACCTTGGTCAATTTATTCAGGAATCCTACGAGCGTTTCAAAGAAGGCGCCGAGGAAAAAGCGAGTTAACAACTGTTAACTCTACATGAGGCAACGAGCAAAAGGAGGAAGCAAAAAGAAACCCCCGAAACCTAAGGCTCCGAGGGCTGAAAACCAACTAGTGGTTATAGATTTGACACCTAAACCCTAACAGCCCGCGAATCACGAGACAACAAAAAACGCCTCTGGGTGAACAGGTTTTCTTTGTCTGCTGACAAAAACTAATGAAAACACTAAAAACATTGGCTCCAAATGGAGCAACCATGTCGGAAACGGCAGGGCAGGGGACTTGTACGCCAAAAAAATGGATGCTTCTTCGGGCCGTTGAAGAGGCCAGAGAACCTCTTGGGGTAAAATCCACAACTCTCAATGTCCTGAGAGCGATGATTTCCTTTATGAGTGGGGATCAGATTTCTGCGGATCAGGATGATCATCATATCTGCTTCGCTTCCAACGTAGCGATCGCCAAACGAACTCATGTCAGCGTGCAGACTGTTGAACGCCATATCTCGGCGCTGGTTGAGCTTGGGCTTATCCGTCGCGTCATGAGCGCAAACGGTAAACGTTGGGCACGTCGGAACCGACAGGGCAGGGTGGTCACTGCAACTGGACTGTCCTTGATGCCTTTATCTGAACGGCACTCTGAGCTCATCCAGGAAGCCCAGAGGCACGCTGATCGAGTTCTCGAGTTCACTGTACTCCGCGACAAGGTATCGGCCGCTCTGGCGCACCTCAGAGAGCTCGTAGCAGACGACACCGCGATCTCAGATTTGATGACCACCGTGCGTAATGCTCTGCGTCGCAAACCAGAAGCAAATGTACTAGGCGAACTTCTGGCGGAGATCTCTGTGGAAATCTCCCAGATAAAACAGGCAGACACAGAAAATTTGAGGGCCAATGACCATGAAAATGAGGGGCACAAAGAGGACTCTTTGAATCCGATAGTTAAGAAAGAACAACAATCTCAGATTCTAGTTTCTCCAGATCAAATGGAGCGCAGCTTTCCACGTTTGTGCTTGGAACTTCGCTTTGCCCGGGATCAGTCGCATTGTGACCGACTTATGGACGATATCGCAGAATACCTACGATTTGGTCAGACATGGTATGCTATGAAATCGACATATGGCCCAGCTCTCCGTTTCATGGTGCTCGGATATATTTTTCAACGAGCTGAGAATATAAAATCTCACCAAGCCTATTTGATCTCACTGATCTCGAAAATCGATCGGGGAGATATGCAACCAACCGCATTGTTGACGCATAATTCAAAAATCCGCGGAAGTGCAGGCCATACCCATGATATCTCATCTCGCCCATGAGCTCAGAGCAACAGATGTAGTTCATGCCATCGGTCTATTGTGAACTGAATGCCAATGTATTACATTGTACTACACTGCGGAAACAGGTGATTGCGATGAGTACCAGCCCATATTCAATCCGTCTCGATGAAGACCTGAGAAAGACCCTGGAACGGGAAGCTGCGATCGAAGATCGACCGCCTGCACAACTCGCCGTACGGGCAATTAGAATGATGTTAGAATCCAAAGCCGCTAAACGTGCAGCCATTGATGCGGCTGTTGAAAAAGCAGACCAAGGCAAGTTCATCACGGCAGACGAAATGAATGCCTGGACAGACAGCTGGGATACCGAGAATGAACTTTCGGCTCCGGCAGCAAGCGGGCAATCCAATAGCCAATGAAAATTGTATTTCTCGAAGATATGGCCCGGGACATTCAGTGGTTCCGTTACTACTTCACGTCAGTTTTTCCTGAAGGCAGCGAAAGGGCACGAGCTCAGCTCAAAGCCATTCAGCTTACTCTTGCAGCCAACCCTTATGCAGGTCACCCGAGTGACACACGCCGAGACATACGGGAGCTCTCAGTGCCGCGAACCCCATTCACGCTGATCTATCGTGTAATGCCCACCCAGATAGAAATTCTGCGTCTATGGGATACCCGGCAGGGCGCAGGTTACTGAAACCAGGAGTTTAAATTGGCGGCATCAGGCGGGCAGGGTAGGGGCAAGCAACCGAACCTACTCTGCTGATCGATCGCTAGATTCTGAACAGAGGGCGGAGAGCGGAAGTTCGCTGCAGCCGCACGGGGACTCAGATTGCAGGCAAAAAACAGACCTAAAATTCGCAATACTATGCTTGCTCTACATTGGAGAGAAAGGTCGCTTCGGCAAAGGGCAATCTAAACAACGCGGCATCAAAATACGCTCCCGATCCTCTCACTTGGTGCTCTAAACTGGCTTGGTGATTCAAAAGTTGACGGTGCAAGAATAATGGTATTCGTGGAATTTCCTTGCAGAACTAACAGTACGGTGTTGAGATTGTTTCTGTCATTGGGAGGCTGGTCGGATATTGATTTGGCCAACGCAATTAGATCCACTAGCGACTTTGAGCGACCGCCTCCAACGACGAATTGACGAGTATCGCGCTGTGAATTTCGGCACGACACATAGGGGAGGAAAGAAATTGAAAAATCTGACGACAACGCTGGCGGGATCGCTGATAGCATTTGCGGCTTCGGTAAGTGCGGCCCAAGCTGAGAAGCTGACGTTTTACTGCTCGGCACAGGAAGATTGGTGTCAACTCATGGCGCGCAGTTTCGAGGATGCCACCGGCATAGACGTCAATATGACCCGCAAGTCGTCGGGCGAGACGTTTGCACAAATTCGCGCGGAAAGTTCTAACCCTAAAGGCGATGTATGGTGGGGCGGTACCGGTGATCCCCATTTGCAAGCGGCCGAAGAAGGCCTGACGATGGAATACGTGTCGCCGATGCGTGACCAGCTTCACGACTGGGCGATCTCGCAGGCTGAAAGTGCAGGTAACAAAACCATCGGAATTTATTCAGGCGCACTCGGCTACGGCTACAACTCCGACCTCTTGGCCGAGAACAGTTTGCCTGAGCCTGCATGTTGGAAAGACTTGCTGAAGCCCGAGTATAAAGGGCACGTGCAAATGGCGAACCCGAATTCCTCGGGCACCGCTTATACGACGCTTGCCTCGATGGTTCAGATATTTGGCGAAGACGACGGCTTTGAGTTCATGAAGGGCCTACATTCGAACATCAACCAATATACCAAGTCGGGTTCAGCCCCAATCAAGGCCGCCGGTCGGGGTGAGAACACCATCGGTATCGTATTCATGCATGATGCGGTCAAGCAGGCCGTATCAGGTTTTCCGGTCAAGGTCGTGGCCCCATGCGAAGGCACAGGCTATGAGATCGGCTCGATGTCGATCATTGATGGCGCTCGAAATGAAGAAGAAGCCAAAAAGTTCTATGACTGGGCGCTCAGCCCCGAGGCCCAGAACCTTGCGCTTGAGGTTAACGCCTTTCAGGTTCCCTCCAACAAAAATGCGGAAACCTCTGAAAGCGCGCCTGACATGAGCCAGATCAAGCTGATCGACTATGACTTTAAAAAGTACGGCTCGTCAGATGAACGCAAGCGTCTTTTGCAGAAATGGGACGAAGAGGTCTCTGTGCTGCCTCAGTAAGTGACTGAAACCACGTCAAAAACGAACCACCCGGTTCTGATCTTCTGGATTGTTGCCGGGTGGATCGGTTTCTGTCTGCTGCCATGGTTCATGGTAGAGGATGGCATTTGGTCATTCGTATGGCAGGTCGATGGATATCCGTTCGATGAAGATTATGCGCCCGCCGCTTTTCTGATCGGACAAGGCGAAAAGCTTTGGCTTACGCCGCTTTTGGTCCCGCTTGCGTTGCCTTTGTTGGTATTCGGCAAACCGAAGTCCGATCCGCAATACGCGCGCATCCTGATTTTGGCTGGTGCCTTGGGTTTTGGCTGGTTGATTGCGCAAGGGTTCTCAATTGGCATTCGCGGGTTCAATTTCGAATGGATGAAGGCACTGTTCGGAGAACCAAAGATCCGCCAGTTCGGCATGGGATACGGCGCGATGATCTGCGCCACAGCGTTCCTGTTCCTTTTAACTCAGGGTATTGCGGCGCGCGGCGCCATCAATGGCGACGTTTTCGTCGTCAGCGCAATTGGTGGCGTAATCACCATTGTTACAGTTTTCGTCTTCTTTCCAATTGCGAAGATGTTGTTTGCCGCCTTCGTTACTGAAGATGGTGCCTATTCAGTTTCGGTTTTTGCCTCGAAGTTCTTTGATGACCGACTTTGGGGCTTGGGTTGTTTTGCCGGTGCCAAATGCGGTGCCGCGTGGAACTCTCTGTTTCTTGCAATTCTTGTGGGTTTCATCACGACCGTGCTTGGCCTTTGTTTCGCGCTTGTCGTCACACGGTCGGGATTCCGCTTTAAACGCGGGATGCGCGCGCTGACGGTCTTGCCGATTATTACACCGCCTTTCGTGATTGGTCTGGCACTGATCCTACTGTTTGGGCTTTCCGGGTCGGTCACCAGATTTGTTGCCGAGATCTTTGGCGTGCAGCCGACGCGCTGGCTATACGGTATGCCCGGAGTGCTGATCGCTCAGACGCTGGCATTTACGCCAATCGCCTTTCTGGTCTTGATCGGGGTGGTCGAAGGGGTGTCACCTTCGATGGAGGAGGCCGCCCAAACCCTTCGAGCCAATCGTTGGCAAACCTTCAAAACCGTGTCCCTGCCTCTGATGCGCCCGGGCCTGGCTAATGCTTTTTTGCTGGGGTTCATCGAATCCATGGCCGATTTTGGCAACCCACTTGTCTTGGGCGGAAACTTCGATGTGCTTTCGACTGAGATATTTTTTGCCATCGTCGGTGCGCAGTACGATCAGGGCCGGGCTGCTGTTCTGGCCATGGTGCTTTTGTTCTTCACACTTTCTGCCTTCTATGCGCAGCGCGCGTGGTTGGGGAAAAAGAGCTATACCACCGTTTCCGGCAAGGGCGACGCGGGTGTACATCCCTTGATGCCAAGGGGCCTTGCTATACCGGTTCTGGGCATTGCAATTGCCTGGGCGGTATTCACTGCCGTGGTTTATGGGATGATCATCTACGGAAGTATTGTCGAATTGTGGGGCGTCGATAACTCGCTGACGTTCAAACACTACGTCACAGCCTTCTCGGTCCGCTTCGAGGAAGAGGGTATTCGCTGGACCGGAGCCGCCTGGGACAGTTTCTGGACCACAATCACCATCGCCGGCATTGCCGCGCCGCTGACGGCCGCCGTGGGGTTGGTCACGGCCTATCTGCTGACAAGGCAAAGTTTCGCCGGCAAGAATGCGTTTGAATTCGGAACGATGCTCTCTTTCGCAATTCCCGGCACGGTTATTGGAGTCAGCTATATTCTGGCATTCAACGTGCCCCCGATTGAGATCACTGGCACGGGCGTTATCCTTGTCGTCAGCTTTATCTTCCGCAATATGCCGGTTGGGGTCCGCGCGGGTATCGCGTCGATGTCGCAATTGGACAAATCCCTCGACGAGTCCTCGCTAACGCTTGGTGCGAACTCGTGGCAGACATTCAGGCGCGTGATCCTACCGCTTTTGCGGCCGGCCATCCTGGCTGCGCTGGTCTACAGCTTTGTCCGGGCAATGACGGCGATTTCGGCGGTGATATTCCTCGTTTCCGCCGAGTATGACATGGCTACCAGCTATATTATAGGTCGGGTCGAGAACAACGATTACGGTCTTGCAATCGCGTACTCCACAACGCTGATCTTCGTGATGTTGGCGGCAGTCGGGATGTTACAAATCCTCGTTGGCCGTGTTCAGATCGGGCGACGTACACAACTCGGAGCAGAGAAAACGACATGACCGAAACGACTATTGCAAGTAAGGCCGCGCCTGTTCGTTTCGACGGTGTTTCGAAAGTGTTCGGCAAGGATGTGGTAGCCGTTGATGGCATCGATCTGCACGTCCAAGCGGGCAAACTGGTGACGCTTTTGGGACCCTCAGGCTGCGGTAAAACGACGACGTTACGCATGATCGCAGGTCTGGAAATGGCGACCTCGGGCCGAATTCTGATCGGCGACCGAGACGTGACCAAATTACCCGCTACCGACCGTGACGTGTCGATGGTATTCCAATCCTACGCGCTTTTTCCTCATATGAGCGTGCTAGAAAACGTCATGTATGGGTTGACCTTTTCCGGCTTCGACAAGCGCGAGTCCCGATCGCGCGCGCTGCATGGGTTAGACTTGGTTGGCCTGAAGGGCTTCGACAATCGTTTGCCAAGCGAACTTTCCGGCGGGCAGCAACAGCGCGTTGCCGTCGCTCGTGCATTGGTTTTGGAGCCACAGGTTTTGCTCTTTGACGAACCTCTCTCAAACCTCGATGCGAAACTGCGTCGCCAAGTGCGCGAAGATATCCGTGCCATTCAGCAAGATCTCGGTTTGACCGTCGTCTATGTGACTCACGATCAGGAAGAAGCCCTTGCCGTTTCAGACGAGATTGTCGTCATGCGTAACGCTGCTATCGCTCAGATCGGAACACCGCGTAAACTCTATGATGCGCCGGTTGACCGGTTCGTGGCCGATTTCATTGGTGAGGCTAACCTGATCAATTGCACTATCCTTTCCGTCGAAGGCGGCTTAGCCAAGGTCGAGATCGAGAGCTATCAACACACCCTCCCCTCTCGCGGTCTAACACCAGGACCAGCAACGCTGGCCGTGCGCCCGTCACGGATTTTGATTGGATCTGATACCGGCATCCCGGCCAAAGTTGCCAAGGCGACCTATGTTGGTGTGAGGATGGAGTACACTCTGGCCGGTGCCTTCGGGCAGGTATTTGCTGTGCAGGACGACGTGGACGAACCGCTGGAAATCGGCTCGGAAGTCAAAATGTCTTTTGCCGGACGCGGCCCCGTTCTGTTGCCGGAAGGGTGATGTGGGTAAGCTTTTAGTCGTCTCTCACCCGGAGGTCGTCGTCGAACCGGAGACACCGGTCACCGAATGGGATTTGAGTGAAATTGGCCGCGCCCGAGCTGACACATTTGCACAAAGTAAGACCATGTCGTGCGTGACAGACATATGGTCCAGCACCGAGCGAAAAGCGTCCGAGACAGCGGCTATCCTTGCAAAGCCATTGGGGCTGGTCGCGAAATCCGAACCTGGACTGGGAGAAAACGACCGAAGCACTACCGGATTCCTTCCTCCCTCGATATTCGAGTCCGCCGCTGACACCTTTTTCGGGGCACCCAATTCCAGCTTCCGCGGCTGGGAAACAGCCCATGCTGCTCAATTGCGTATCGTTCGAACAGTCCTGTCAATCGTCAAAAACCACGACGGAAGAGACCTGGCCATTGTAACCCACGGCGCGGTCGGAACACTGCTTTGGTGCCATCTGGCAGGGAAGGAAATTGACCGGCGGTTTGATCAACCTGGGCAGGGCCACTTCTGGCGCGCGGATATTAAGTCCCTTCAACCTGAGTTCGGGTGGCGCCCGATTGCCTGAAAGACGTCATTCGTTCCAAGCGTCGTCGCAGATCATTTTCAAGGTCTCAAACACGGCCGGTGTACCCGCGATCACGCGACCACCGTCCCGGATCATCCCGTCGGCGTCTTGATCCTCGATCTCGCCACCTGCTTCGGCAATCATCAACTGACCGGCTAGGCAATCCCAGGCGTTCATGTGCTCTTCAATGTACCCCAAAAGACGTCCCGCCGCGACATAGGCCAGCGAAAGCGCACCGCTTGCATTGCGATGATAGAGAGCGCCACGTTCGATAAGGGCCGCAATCACCGGAATGACCTTTGATGCTTCGACCCGGTTCGAATAGCCGATTGAGACGGTTCCACTTGCAAGTTCCACTCTTGAGGCAACCTGCATGGCGTGTCCATTCAAAGTGGCACCTTCGCCTCGAACCGCCACGTAAGTTTCACCAACGTTTGGCTCGAAAATCACACCGACCTGCGTCTGACTGTCCGAAACGCCCGCTAAGACAATCGTCCAGGCCGGAATGCCATTGACGAAGTTCGTTGTCCCATCAATCGGATCAATCACCCAGTCAAAACCGCTGGAGCCAGCTTTTTCGGCGTGTTCTTCGCCATAAATCCCATCATCGGGAAAAGAGTTCATGATCTTTTGACGAATGAAGGTTTCGACGTTGCGATCCGCCTCGCTGACCCAGTCCTGCGCGCCCTTTTGATCAATGGCCAAGGTGTCTCTGGCAGCAAAATACTCTAGTGCAAGCGCGCCCGCCTCTTCGGCTACCGCGACGGCGAAGTTTCTTCGTGCAATGATGTTATGCATTGGTCGGCTCACTTCCTGCTGAGTGCATCACCACATCTACGGGAAGGGGTGTCGGAAAACAAAACAGTGTTTGTCAGGTCAAAATCCACCTTCTTCGCGTCAAATGTGTTTCTGTCGGAAGAATATCCTTATTTAAGCACTCATTCACTTCCACACAGTGGAGCCGCACGTTGCTCGTGACCAACGTCGGCTTTCTTTAGAGAACGCTGCATCGCTGCGATTGAAGTTGTAGCGACGGGCCTGTGTGGATGGCTCCTGCATTGCGGAGAACGTAGAATGTGTTCACGGATGAAGTGCCATCCCTCGAAAACACCCCACTCGCACAATCCTTTCTGCGCAGAGTCAGTCGAAGTAGTGCACCAGCGGGTGGGCGGCGCGGAAGATCTCTATCAGCAGATCGATTACTTCGTCGTTAAGCAGCAGAGCGTCTGGCAAATCTTTGCGGCATCCCAGGCCAGCCATTTTCAGATAGGGCGCGGCGGGATCGTTACTTGCAAAGCCTTCCGGCACAGTACCCAACGCCTTTCGCGTGACAATTCCGTCTGGGAAAGCCTTCTTAAACGCAGGGTCGTCCAAGATGGCTGTCAGGCCGCTCGGATCATCGATCAAACGCGTCCGTATTCGGACGAGCGCGTCCTTGGAGGGTTTGAAAAGTGCAGCTCCTGTGGAGCAATTTTCTGGCTCGATGTGGAGATAGTAGTAAGCGTCCGTCCTTGCTGCACTGACGGTCCATAGAGTGTGTCGATAGTGTCCACCATTGAAAGTGGACATCTTGAGGGCAGATATGGGGGCAAGAAGGGTCAGAAGAAGCGGTTCTGGTCAGACGATGAGAAGGGGTCGATCTGTGCGCAAACCTGCGCGCCGAGGCTATCGGTAGCGCAGGTCGCGCGGCGGTACGCCATGAACACCAATCTGATCCACAAGTGGTTGCGTGATCCAAAATTCGTACCTGATCTGAAGGCTGTCGAAGAACAGACTGCCCCTGAGCCGTGCTTCCTTCCAGTTGAGGTCGTTGACCGGCCTTTGAGCGAAGAACCGGCCCCCACGCTTGTGGCCAATGCCGCTTCCGGCCACAGCGCGATTGAGATCGACATCGCGGGCGGTCCTCAGCTGAGGATTGTCGGTAGCTACGATCCCGAAGCATTGGCTCGGCTCATCCGAGGCCTTTCTGCATGATCCCTGTCCCGGCGAACACGCGCGTCTGGCTGGCTGCCGGTGTGACCGACATGCGGCGTGGGTTCACAACGGCATTGTCAGATTAAACATACTTGAGGCGGGTAGGGCGGTTTCGTAGCGTCTGTCCATGACAAAACGCTCCCCATTTTGCTATTTCAAAACGAGCCCGGAGATCATCCGCCTAGCGGTGATGATGTACGTTCGGTTTCCACTTTCGTTACGAAACGTGGAAGACCTACTCCATGAGCGAGGCATCGACGTGAGCCACGAAACCATCCGGTTTTGGTAGAACAGATTTGGTCCGTTGTTTGCCGCTGAGATCCGCCGAAACCGCGTCCATTGTCTCCGCGCGTATTCCAATTGGCGGTGGCACTTGGGCGAGGTTTTCGTGAAGATCAACGGTGAGAGGCATTACCTTTGGCGGGCGGTTGATCACGAAGGTGAGGTGCTGGAAAGTCACGTCACGAAACGTCGTGATCGTAAAGCCGTGAAACGCTACGGAAAACCTGAAGCAATTGTATCTGACAAGCTCCGGCCCTATGGTGCTGCGATGAAGGTCATCGGCAATGCTGACCGTCAGGAAACCGGCCGATGGAAAAACAATCGAGCTGAGAATTCTCACCTACCTTTCCGACGAAGGGAGCGGGCGATGCACCGCTTTCGCCGCATGCGAATTTTGCAGAAATTCGTCTCCGTTCACGCTTCCGTCTTCAACCACTTCAATCAAGATCGCAGCCTTTCACAAAGGCGCCATTTCAAGCTGATCCGGACCGCGGCTCTCGCTGAGTGGCGCGGTCTTTGCACTGTATAAAGGACAGTGATGTTGGCCTAGGAGAGACCAGTTCGAATTCGTCTGACAGCACCCAATTCGGCGTGGCAACCTCAGTCAAATGAAAGCAACCTGACAATGCTCAAGTCCCAAAAAAGGTAACACTTTGTTCAGATGAAAGTCTGCTTCCTCAAATTTTATTACTGTTGAAGTCAGAGAGGCATGAACAAAGACCCGCAACAGCAGTCGGAATGTCTTCCTCATGGGTGCAGCCAAAACCCAATAACAGCCCATTCAAGTCCCGCCGCTGCATACAATAATATGAGAGCGCATAGGCCGCCACGCCGTGTCCATCCAACGCATCCAGCATTTCCGTATCCGGCAGGTTGGCAGGCAGGTCTGCAATCACTCTCAGCCCGCTGGTATTCTTGTGCAAGGTCACAAGCGGGTTGGAAATGCGAGCAAAGCTGTCAATCATCGCTTTGCGGCGACGTGTATAGGCACTGTGCATGCGTCGGATATGGGTGTTCAGATATCCCTGCTCAATAAATTCTGCCAACACCGCCTGCAGCCAAGTGTTGGGGCCGCGGTCAGTGACGGCGCTGAGCGCCATCAGCGGCCTGGCCAGCGCCCGGGGTGCAATGATGAAGCCAAGCCGCAGCGAGGGGAAAAGCGCGTTGTTGAAGCTGGAGACGTAGATGGTACGCGCATGGTGGTCGTCGCAGTAGATCGCCGGGTCCGGGCGCCCGCCGAACATAAACTCATTGTCCAGATCATCCTCGATGAGCCAGGCATCATTGCGGCGGGTCCAGTCCATCCATTCTAGCCGCTGGGCAATCGGCATCACGGCGCCCAGAGGATACTGGCAGGAGGGTGTCAGATAGGCCAAACGTGCCCCATCAGAATCCGGGCCGTCAGGCGGAACGGCGGCACCGGTTTCCGTCACCGGGACAGGCACGATCGCTCCGCATTGAGCCAGAAAGCTCATCCGTACCACCGGGCTGGATGGATCCTCCATCAACACTTTGTCGCCAGGGTTTAGCAGCAGAGCAGCAATCAGATTCAGCGACTGCTGGGAGCCGGTAGTGACAATGACCTGACTCGGGCTGCATTTCAGGCCGCGCCGGTTCAGTACGTAATCACAGATTGCCTCACGCAGGGGCACAAAGCCGCCGGGCTGGCCATAGGCCATCATCGTACTGTCGAGCCGGTTGCGGATTCGGTTTTCGATCCGGCCCCAGATCTTGTGCGGGAACAGATCTATGGCAGGAATGTTGGCCAGGAAGGGGCGCACCAGGACCGGATCGAAGTAAGATGAATCCAGCCCCTCTGTTACCGCTTGGCCGCGTTTCGATAACGTTGGTGGAAGGGCGGTTTCCGGCACGTTCATGACGCTGGCGTTAAGGCCTGGAAACTCCGGGTTGACGAAAGTTCCGGAACCGGTTCGGCTTTGCAGGTAACCCTCACTAGCCAATTGCTCAAATGCGGCGACAAGGGTGCTGCGGGCTATTCCGTGGTGTTCTTTTAGCCAGCGGGTTGAGGGCAGTTTCTGCCCGGGTTTAATTTCCCCGTTCTGGATCATCCGGCGCAGGTGCTGAACCAGTTGCAGATAGAGTGGTGTGCCAGCCTCGCGATCCAGTTTCAAAAATGGCAGCGGAGCAAAATGCTTGGTTTGCCCTGGCACGTGCGAACTCCAAATTGGTTTGCAACATTTAATCTAAATGGACGTAGCAAATAAAGCCACTTTCTGCCAACAAATCTGTGAATGCCCTGTCTTGGGCACATGAACAACAAGAAGGCTGTATGGCCCTGCTGGGGCCGGAGCAGCCAGCAGGGGAAAACATGTCTGACATCATCAATCACTATGTGAAAAAGGCGGCCAAAGGCTTCATAAGCCGCCGAGAATTCATCGGCCGCCTTGGCGCGCTGGGTGTGGCCGCTGCCAGTGCCAACAGCCTTCTGGCCTCTGCTGTGCGCGCCGAGGGTCCGAAAAAGGGTGGTTTGATCCGTGCGGGCCTGCAGGGCGGCGCCAGCACCGATAGCCTGGATCCGGCGCTGTCGGCTAGTTCCGTGACTGCCAACGTGCTCACAGCTTTTGGCGATTTGTTAGTGGAAGTCAGCCCGCAGGGTGAGATTGTTCCCCGTCTGGCGGAATCGGTCGAGGCGTCCGATGACGCAAAGACCTGGACCTTCAAGATTCGCAAGGGTGTGGAATTTCACAACGGCAAAACGTTGACGCCGGACGACGTACTTAAGACCATGCAGCGCCACTCAAACGAAGAGGCACAATCCGGTGCGCTGGGTATCATGCGTGGCATCGAGTCGATGAAGGTGGATGGCGATTATTTTAGCGTTTCCCTGGATACGCCGAATGCAGACCTTCCATACCTGATGGCAGACTACCACCTGGTGGTTCAGCCGGATGGTGGTATGGCGCACCCGGCTGCAGGCATTGGCAGCGGCCCCTACACTGTCGAGGTCAACGAAGCCGGCACCCGCTACGCATTCAAAAAATTCGCCAATTATTGGGACGAGGACCGCGGTCACGCCGATGAGATCGAGATCCTGGTGCTGAACGATGACACCGCCCGCGCGGCAGCGCTGCAGAGCGGTCAGGTCCATTTCATCAACCGGGTTTCGCCCAAGATCGCCAAGTTGCTGGGTCGCGCGCCTGGCCTGCGGATCGAGACCATATCGGGTCGCGGCCATTATGTCTTTGTCATGCACACCGACACGCCGCCGTTTGCCAATAACGACCTGCGAATGGCGCTGAAACTGGCGGTCGATCGGCAGGAGATGGTCGACAAGGTGCTGCGCGGATTTGGCAGCGTCGGCAATGACATGCCGATCAACGCTGCTTATCCGCTGTTTTCCGGCGATATCGAGCAGCGCAGCTTTGATCCGGATCAAGCCCGCCATTACTACCAAAAATCCGGTCACGATGGACCGATTGTGCTGAAAGTGTCGGACGCCGCATTCCCCAGCGCGGTGGATGCCGCAGCGCTGTATCAGCAAAGTGCGGCCAAGGCAGGTATCCCGCTTGAGATCCAGCGCGTGCCTAGCGATGGCTACTGGTCCGAAGTCTGGAACAAGGAGCCATTCTGCGCGTCCTATTGGGCAGGCCGTCCGGTGCAGGATCAGATGTACTCCACTGCCTATAAATCGGATGCCGACTGGAACGATACTCGCTTCAAGCGCGAAGACTTCGACGCACTGCTGTTGCAGGCCAAGGCAGAGCTTGATCCGATCAAACGTACATCACTCTACCACGAGATGGGTCTGATGGTGCGCGACGAAGGCGGCGCCATAATCCCGATGTTTAATGATTTTATCGATGGGGTCAGCGAACAGATCGGCGGTTGGGAAGGCGATCCGGGTGGTGGCACCATGTTCGACGGCGCTCTGGTCAAGACTTGGCTGCTGTAGTCAAAGCTCTCGTAGACAGCGGCGGGCGGCCCCAAAACAACCCTTCGCTGTATTGAGAAGTTCCATGAAATTGGTCACCTACAATATCCGCTACACTCTGGGTATGGACGGGGTTTATGACTGCGCTCGTATCGCCGATGAAGTGCGCGGCGCCGACATCATCGCCTTGCAAGAGGTCGAGCGCAACTGGCGCCGCAGTGGCATGGAAGACCAGCCAGCACAATTGGCGGGCTTCCTGCCCGACTACCATTGGAGTTATTTCCCGGCGTTCGACATGGACGCCAGCAGCGTTTGCACAGACGGCAGGGTTGAAAACCGCCGTCGCCAGTTCGGCGTGATGTTGCTGTCTAAATACCGCATCTTGGAGGTGCGCCGCCACCTGTTACCCAAGATTGCCACCGCTTGCAGCCTTGGGATGGAGACTGGTGCGCTGGAATGTATCCTGGACGCCCCGGGCGGTCCGCTGCGGGTCTATTCTCTGCATTTATCGTCTGCGTCCCGGCGAGAAAAGTTGCTGCAGGTGCAGTACCTGATTTCCCTGCATCAGGGTGCGCAGGCTCGTGGCGGATCTTGGACCGGATCGCCGCCGAAGCATGACCCTATCGAGTTGGCAAATTTCCACGCCATGGATTGGTCTCAGGGTGAACATGAGCCGAAAGCGCCCCACAGTACAATTATGTTGGGCGATTTCAATTTAGTTCCTGACAGTCCTGAATACACTGCTTTAACCGGCGAACCTGACATAGCGACCGGCTATAACCTACACTGGGACAGCCTTGCGGACAGCTGGATCGTTGCAAAGAACAGATCCGATGGCCACGGATTTACGTGGTGGCCCGACCCGCCCGATCGCGCACCTGCACAGCCTTTGCGGCTGGACTATTGTCTGATCACTCCCGAATTCGTCCATTTAGTAGAGAGGGCATGGGTGGATTGCAGCGCAACTGGCTCCGATCACCGCCCCTATTGGGTTGATCTGCGCATTGAATGATAGCATTTTTTGCCAACTTCCTGATGGATTCCATATCCAAGACCGGAGTCGACCCCTTCTTCCTTCAGCACCATTTGGCTTCAAATCACCAACTAACCCGGCAAATGTAACGAGTGAGCTTGTGGAGCCCGCCAACGTTTTTGGTTCGGATCGGCAATGTTCCAGAATTCGATGATTTTTGATCGGTTATCTGAAAGCCGGCCCATGCGCCCATAGTGTTAGCGAGTGGCGCATGCCGCATTGCACAGGTACCACCTGATGCAAGGTATAGCTGGGGAAGATGCTGACACAGCCTTGAGCGCGGTTAGCCGACAGGATTTGGGCGCTTGGCATCACCTCGAGGTCGCCCCCTTCGTAAGAATTTGGCAGGCTGAGTTGTAGCACCAGTGTGAGCTTGCGTTTGCGCGCCATAGGGCCTTCGCCGATGTCAGAGTGCCACGCGAAATGGCCGCCGTCAGAGGCGTCATAGCTTGCGACCTGCGGGCTTTCGGCAAACTCGCGCAGGTCGAAGCCAAACTGATCGACATTGGATTTGCGGACAATTTCGATCAGGCGATCCATGACCCATCCAAGCCTATCGACGTCATCAAGCCAGACCAAATGTGCCTTGCGGAGGTAAGGGTTGCGCGTTTGGCCTACCAGTCGCGCCTCTTTGGACGGGGCCGCCGTGATGGCCGCAATGATGCGGTCACATTCGCCTCCGCTGAACGCATCTGGCAGGGAATAGAGTGCCGTCATCTAAGGCGTCTTTTTAAGAATAGACTGGTTTTCATTCGGCTGCCCTCGCATGAATTTGTGCCATGACCATCTGTTTGATTTTGGTGGATGATGTTCGCGGATTGTAACGCACCTGAGCGATCTCTTTGCCCATTTCTTTCAGGTAGGCATCAACATCGAGGTTGTGGCGTTTACTGCCCCAATCCTCGCCGATCACAAAGATATCCGCACCTACCGCTTTGCAGCCTGAAACGTATTCGAGCGCATGATAGGGACGTACAATATCCACACAACTGAGTGCCTCAAGCATCTCAACCCGTTGTTGCAATGGGATAACCGGAACGTTCGGCTTATACCGGTTCACGACCTCATCAGAGGCGACGCCAACGGCTAGGATGTCGCCCAATGATTTGCAGTGATTTAACAAGGCCAGATGGCCAACATGAAGCAGGTCGAAGGTGCCAACGGTATAGACGATCATTTTCGCTTTATCCTTTTGCCCACCCGTCATCGGTGGTAGCACGAGGCATCTGAATGCGCGTGTGCGTATTTGTTCATTTTTTTCAAATAATTAAGCTGAGATACCTCCAGGCGTTCAGACGTCTGGAGTCGGTTAATGACTTGAAACCGCGCGTTTCAAATGCACTCAGAATGGATAGCAGAGATTGCCTGTCAAACGTTGACGAGGAGTCACTCCAACTAACTCAAAGGATGTCGCATGACAATCGAAAACGCTGCCACGCCCAAGCCACCGATCTTGTCGTACATCAAAGATCTGCCAAACATCTGCTCGCTCGCGGGACTGGGATGTTCTTTGCTGGCGATTTATTTTGCGATAATAGAGCTTTATCCTGCGGCGATGATTGGCATGATTTGGGCTGTTGGGTTTGATTGGGCGGATGGGTTGATTGCCCGTCGGATGAAAGGTCGCACGGGCGATGATCGCGCGTTTGGTGGCACGCTTGATTTGTTGATCGACATTGTCAGCTACGGCGTAACACCTGCCGTATTGATCCTAAGTTACGGTGAGTTCAGTCCTTGGTTCCTGCCCGTCGTGTTTGCCACTTTGGTCTTTGGTGCGATCCGTTTGAGTTATTTCAGCACTTTCGGGTTGTCGGGCGATGCAAAATACACGGGGCTCGCAATTGATAACAACAGCATCAGTCTTGTCTTTATTGTTATGTTTGCAGGCTACTTTGAGCGCCCGACATTTGCGATTATTCTAGCGATGAGCGCCCTGTGTCTCGCGGTGTTGAACGTCTCACAAATCAAGACGCCCAAACTGTCCGGAAACCCAGTCAATGTTGCCATTCTGGCGCTGTACACGCTCTTGGCGACCCTGTTTTACAGCTGGTCCTTGCTGCAATCATAGGAAGAACCTACCTGATCGACGTTGCCAACTTGAACAACGCGTTGCCACAGAAAGAAAATTGAACGGCAGCGGCTTTAGTTCATTGGCTGCGAGTTTGAGTATTGCGGGACTTTGCTCATGCGGCGAATATGGGGTCTGCTCCGGCTGGGGGCAGAATGACACCCTAAGGCTGGGCGTCATTGATTTTTCCACCTGTATTCGCCTGTGAGCAGGATATGCGCCCATCCGAGTGGCGAGATATGCGCCAGAAGGTCTGGTGAACAGTCGAGACCAGCACGCTTTCGCGTTGTGACGGCATGGCCAAGGTGCTTGGTATTCCAGTAGATGATGATCGCGGTCAGCAGGTTTAACCCGGCCATGCGATAGTGCTGTCCTTCAGAGGTTCGGTCACGGATTTCGCCTTGGCGACCTATGCGGAGGGCGTTTTTCAAGGCGTGATGAGCCTCGCCTTTGTTCAGGCCAATCTGGGCTCGGCGCTGCATATCCGCATCGAGCAACCATTCGACGATGAATAATGTCCGTTCGATCTTGCCAACTTCGCGAAGGGCAAGGGCCAACTCATGCTGACGCGGGTACGAGGCAAACTTTTTCAACAGATGGCTGGGCGACAGAACCTACAAAACCACATCTTTGGGAAAGTGGCAGCCTTTCAAAGAGATCATACTTAAGCCTTGTCGAAATCAATTCCATGGGAACAAACGTCAGATCACTCAAGCTCGTCAAAAGAAGGCCCCGAGTTTGCGACAAATTCATCCAACCAAACGAGCCGGATTTTCTCTTAGATCAGGCCGCCAACTGGCCCAAAACTTCTGGCGACGGAAATTGCCTCAGGCGAACCACTTTCAACCAGGCTAAGCCAATAACGTAGCTAAGCTAAGGTAAATAAAATGGTGCGGCTCTTTCAGTCGCTCCACTTCCGGTTCTATCTTCATTACCGAGTGTTGGCTTGCGTTGCTTTGAGTGTTTTGAAGAAGCGTCAGAAGAACTGCATTCAACGGTTCGATTGGATGGCTTCTCTGCAAAGAATTTTTTTGACTGGAACCGCTTTTGACCAAGGTTTTTTTGAAAGCCAAACAATCCTAGAACAAACTGGTGCGTACGAACGAATTTACTAGCGTTTGGGTCCTCTTTTGCGTCTTCTGTTTCGATTTTTTTCATTGAGACTGGCTCCTGTTTCAGACCGCCTTCCCGATGGTAACACCGTTTCGTTGCTCTGGTGCTTAAAAAGTGCTCCTTTTGACAACTCGTTAGTCAGCGATTTCGTTGACCAACCGTGTCTCTAGCAACTGACCATTCCTGTACAAGACGGGGTAGGCAATGGAGGCGATGTGACTGTTAAATTCCCGGAATGCCCGCAATGTTTCGAGATGAATATCGCTGGTCTCGAAGCTTTCTGTTGTCCCGTGCTGCAAGCGGCGGAGGTGCCGTTTGCGGCTGTCCCGCTCCACGCGTTTAATCTCGGTTTTTTCAAGGCTGAGAAGCCGTGCGCTTTCCAGATCGTCAGAAATCAGCACATTTGATGCCAACTTCATGTTGGCCAGAATACCCTCGTGCATTTGAACAAGTTCCGACCAGCCTTCCTGCGAAAATGTGGACCCCTTGGCGCGCATTTCACCTGCCAAAACGGCCAGGCGCTTTGCGACAACATCGCCCGCCGTTTCAAGCCGGATCGCAAACTCCATAAGGTCACGTGCGGTCTTTGCATCCTGTTTTTCATATCGTTCTGGGGGTATAGCGGCAACAAAAGCGCGTATGCCCGACAGGCAGCGGTTTACATCCTCGTCAATGGCCTGAACCGCGCGAATCTGATCCTTGTTGCCGCTGCGGTACAGTTCCAGGGAAGGACGGAACATGGTCTCAATAAGGTCGCTCATCCTCAGCAGCTCACGCTTGAGGCTCGGCAGGGCCTGGCTGGGGTTGGAAACGTTTTCCAAGTCCAGTGCGCTGACTGGTCGCGCAGGCTGCGAGTTCTGTTCTTTCTTCTGATCCGGCAGTAGACCTTCGAACATTCCCTGCAGCCGCCCGCAAAATGGAAGGGCCAGAACCAGCAGTGACAGGTTGAACGCAAGATGCACATTGACCAGCATCTGGCCCCCTTGCGGGTCCCCCAATAGTCCGGTTCGCAAAGCGAGGTTTGCTGCAAACAAGGTCGCCAAAGCCCAACTGCCCCGCAGCGCCAGATTGGCATATGGTATGCGCCGGGCAGTAACGGGCATCCCACGCGTCAGCCAGACCGGAATGAAGGCCGAGCCGAAATTCGCCCCAAAGACCAATGACATACCGGCGGCAAACGGGATTGCACCAATCTGTACAAGCGTCACGCACATAAGGATGGCCGCGACCGACGAATGCATGACAAAGGCCAGCGCACCGCCGACAAGGAAGGCGGTAATATAGTCGCGGGCCAGGTAGTCGGCTACGGCGGGCAAAAATGCGCTGTCGCGGATGGGGTCCATTGCCTCGCGCAGGAACCTGAGCGAGATCAGGATAAAGGCCACGCCTATCAGGATGCGCCCAAGCTGGCGGGCTTTCTTGGCTTCGGTTTTTACGAACAGATAGCCGCCAATTGCCAGTAGCAGCGGCACAAGCCAGTCCATCCGGAAGGACAGGATTTGAATGATCAACGCCGAGCCCAGATCGCCACCCAGCACAATCGCCAGCCCGGCCGGAAAATTGAGCATCCCGCTGGCCGCAAAGCCCGAAGTCAACAGTGCCACCGCGGCTGAGCTTTGCAACACAATCGCCATCATCACGCCCACCAGCGAAGCATGCATATAATTACGCTGCTGCGTCATCACTCGCTGGAACGACGCGCCATAGCTGCGTTCTATCCCGGTACGCACCATGCGGACTGCGTACAGCAGCAGCATGGTTGCCCCGGCCAGACTGATCAGGAAGGTGACAATTGCCATACTTCACTCCAATTTCAAACTTGGCTCAGGTCACCGCGGTTTTCGTGCGATTGCCCAAAAAATCAACCTTCTTCGACCACGACACCGCCGGCGCGTGTTCCAGTCGAATTTACAGCACTCCTTTCGGCAATGCTCCGGTCCGTGAGGGCGGAGCATTGCCCCATTGTCCGACATTGCGTGGCGGATGCGGCTCGGCTGATCAAATCTCGCCCTCGATTGCAGCAACCACGATGTCGATGGCCTGGTCCAACTCCACTTGGGAAATTGTCAGCGGCGGCGACAGGGTCAACACGCATCCCTGGCTGATCTTGTAGCTCAGCCCCGCTTCGAGACAGGCATAATAGATCCGTTCCGCGCGTGCATTTCCAGGGGTCTTGGTAACGCGGTCCTCGACAATCTCGATCCCGAACATGAGGCCACGGCCTCGGATGTCGCCGATGATGGGAACATTCTGGAGCGCATCCATCAGGCGGCCCATCGCGTGTTCGCCCAATTCCGACGCACGCTCGACCAATCCCTCATCTTCGATAATCTGCAGCGTGGTTAATGCGGCGCGAGCGGTGACAGGGTTCTTTTCGTGTGTGTAATGCCCGATAGCAAAATCGCCGCAAACATCCAAATTTTTGCGGGCGATGCAGGCGGCGATAGGAAGGATACCTCCGCCCAGTGATTTGCCAATGGTGACAATATCGGGGACGATCTCGTCATGCTGGAACGAGAACATCTGCCCGGTCTTGCCCAGCCCCGTCGGAATCTCGTCCAGGATCAGCAATGCACCATGGCGGTCGCAGATTTCGCGCACCCGTTTCCAGAAACCCGGCGGCGGCACAATTGGGACGGCGCGCATCGCTTCGGCCACCACGGCACAGATGTCGCCTTCGCGTTCTAGTACATAATTGATCATGTTGGCACAGGCTTCTGCGCTGGCCTCAAGCGTTGCATGCCCATATGGGCAACGGGTGGGGTGGAAGGGGGCCACATGCTCGGTTCCTGGCAATAACGGCCCAGCGATATGGCTGCGGAATGTGGCCTCGCCACCAACGCTCGCTGCGCCAAAACCTGCACCATGGAAGGCGTCCCAGAAACTGAGCGTTTTGAAGCGACCCGTTGCTGCGCGGGCGATTTTCAAGGCCACTTCGTTTGCGTCCGAACCGCCGGTGGTGAACAGCACCTTGCCCAGATCGCCGGGGGTGATGGCGACCAGCTTTTCGGCCAGTTCCACAGCCGGGTCATTGGTGAAGCGGCGCGGAGCAAAGGGCAGGTCGTCCAGTTGATCCTTGATCGCCTGCACTAACCGAGGATGGCCATAGCCGATGTGATGCACCGAGTTGCCATGGAAATCCATGTAGCGGCGGCCATCCATGTCTTCGATCCAGATCCCTTCTGCTTTGGCAATCGTGCTAACGCAGGGGCTGGACAAGGATTGATGCAGGAACACATCCGCGTCGCGTTTTAGCAGTGGCGACGATTTGGGTCCGATAGACTTCTTCAGCCAAGTACTGCGGGCTTCCGAAGTATTCGATTCCCCTTCGGTATGGACAATCTGTGGCATATCCGGTCCTCGCTGTCGCTTCGTAAAAGATGCGGACCCCGAAAGGTCCGCCAGTAGGGGGAGGAATTTTGAAGCCCCGCCCGCTAACGGGAAGGGCAGGAATGTCAGCCGGGCCAGGGCAGTGAATAAGTTTTGACGTTGGTAAAGAACTTCATCGCTTCGATGACGCCTTCTTTGACGCCGTTACCGCTGTCTTTGATGCCGCCAAAGGGCGACATTTCGATCCGGTAACCCGGTTGTTCCCAAATGTTGCAGGTGCCCACATCCAACCCGTTGATATAGGAAATTGCACGATTCAGATCGTTTGTACACACACCCGAGGACAGGCCAAATTCCGTCGAGTTCGAAATGGCCATCACCTCTTCATCATTGTCGGGAACACGCACGATGGGGACGATCGGGCCAAAGGTTTCTTCCATTACCAGTTCGCTGCTATGCGGTACTTTGTCGATCACGATGGGTGGCAGCAGCGCGCCCTGACGACCAGGGTGATAGAGGATTTCCGCGCCCTCCTTCTCAGCCTGATAGACGCGGTTTTCAAAGACTTCCGCCGCCTTGTCGTGGATAACGCAGCCAAGTTCGGTTTCAGGATCCTGCGGATCGCCAAACTTGATCTTCTTGGCTTTCTCCAAAACCAGCGGCACGAACTTGTCCGCTACACTTTCCTGAACCAGTATCCGCTTGACCGCCGTACAGCGTTGGCCGGAGTTGCCGGTCGCGCCCGCAACCGCAATTGTTGCCGCCTTGTCCAGATCAGCGTCGCTGAGGTCATTGAGAATAATTAGGGGGTCGTTGCCGCCGAGTTCCAGCGCCTGGCGTTTGTAAACTCCCTTTTCGGCAATCATCTTGCCGACCGGCACACCGCCGGTGAAGGTGATGATGTCAATATGCTCGTTGGTGATCATTTCATCGCCGATGTCGCCAGGCCAGCCGGTGACAACCTGGAACATCTCGGGCGGCAATCCCGCTTCATAAAGAATGTCGGCTAAGGTCAGCGCCGTCAGCGGAGTGAGTTCTGTCGGTTTGCAGACCATGCAGTTGTTAGTAGCAATAGATGGAGCAATTTTGTGGCTGACCATGTTCAGTGGGTGGTTGAACGGGGTAATCGCACTAATCGCCTTCACCGGCTCTCGCGTCGTGAAAATTTTGCGTGCCTTGCCGTTATGGGTCAGATCGCAAGAAAAAATCTCACCATCATCCTTCAGCGCCTCGGCGGCGGCGAACTGGTAAACATCCTGCGCGCGTTTAGTTTCGTAGATTGCATGCTGGTGGCAAATGCCCAGTTCCAGCGTCAGCCATTTGGCAAGGTAATCACGCTTTTCCCCGATCAGCTCACCCGCGCGCTGAAGGATCTGGCTGCGTTCATACCGGGTGAGTTTCGGCTTGTAGTTCGCCGCAATCTCGAAGGCCTTGCGTGCATGTTCAGCAGTTCCGGCCGGGACATGACCCACTACCTCGTTGGTATAGGGGTAGAGCACCGGAACGGTTTCGTCGGTAAAGACAATTTCACCTCCGATCCGCATCCCTTCGTTTCGTATTTCGGTATTCGACATGGTTTGATCTTTCATGATTTACTGTGCCGCTGCTGTGGTTGCATAGAAAAAGGCATCGAAGTTGCGCAACACCGGCTGGTTCGGCAAATCGATGACGCGGTTTACGATGAAGGGCACCTCTTGCTCGGTCAAACCGCCATGGCTGCGCAGTGGCTCTTTCAGGGCCGCCAGATCATGACGATGCTCGGATGTGCCGATGCAGATGTTTTCGCCGGAGACCATCACGATGTCGCCAATCCGGTCGCCAGGCAGTTCGAATTGCTCGATGGCTTCGGCCTTGGTCAGAACATGGGTAATCCCCTCGGTCGCTCTGAGTTTGGCGATGATATCGTCCTGATCCGAACCTTCGGGCAGGTAGGCAGTGGCGAACGAGCCCAACGCGCCGTGATGCACCACGTATGGGTCGGTAATCGGCAAGATGACCCGCGCTGCGTCCTTACCAAGCCATTCGTCCATCAGATCCTGTGCGTAGACAACGGCGGGGGACCCATCAGCCAGATGCTTCGGCTTCATGCCATGATCGGCGGTCACAACGATGGCGGCACCCAGCTCGTCAAGCTCGCCCAGATAGCGGTCAAACATGGCATAGAAATCAAGTGCACCCTGCTGTTCGGGGGCGAACTTGTGCTGAATATAGTCGGTGGTCGACAGATACATCACGTCGGGTTTGAACTCTTTCAGCAGCTTGACGCCGGCGGCGAATACAAACTCGGACAGTTCGGCCGAATAGACCTCGGGGACGTCCATGCCCAGCCATTTGCTGGCATTGTCGATGCCGTGCTCGGCCATAGTCGTCTCGCCTGAGCGTTCCGAAGAAAAGGCCACGGCTCGACCTTCGTCAAATTTCAGCCCCGCACCAAGCAGCGCACGCAATTTATCCTTGGCGGTGACCATGGCAACACGGAAGCCAGCATCGTAGAACTGCGAGAAAATGGTCGGCGCGCGCAAGAAGCGCACGTCGTTCATCATGACCTCTTCACCGCTGTCAGGGTCGATCAAATAGTTGCCGCAGATACCGTGCACGATAGGCGGCCGGCCGGTGGCGATCGACAGGTTGTTGGGGTTGGTGAAGGACGGGATCACAGAATGGGCCAACCGGTCGGTACCGGTCTCGCGCATCCGCTTAAGGTTGGGCATCAGACCCTTGGCTATTGCGACTTCCAGGTATTCCGGCTCGCACCCATCAAGGCAGATGGCGATTGCGGGCACTTTTGGCGTCGGATAGACGCGCTCGTTTGCTTCAACAGGAGTTTGGATGGTCATCTTGTCATGTTCCTTGATAGTTAAGCTGCCAGTTTGGCGCGTTCTTCCAATGCCCGGAGGGGGGGTGCGGCGCTTGAAACACCCATCTCCTCCATTGATTCCTTTGCTGCGGTCACAACTTTGCGCATGACGTGCTCGTCCATCTGGCCGATACATCCGACACGAAAACTGTCGACCACCGTCAGCTTGCCCGGGTAGATGATGAAACCCTTAGACTTCATCAGGGTATAGAACTGGTCGAACACAAAGTTCTCGTCCGCAGGGCAGAAAAAGGTGACGATGATTGGGCTGAGCCAGCGATTGTCCAGCAATGTCTCAAAGCCCAGCTCGCGCATTCCCGCGACCATGACATCACGGTTGCGAGTATACCGCTCGCCGCGGCCAAGAACGCCTCCTTCGGCGGTATGCGCCCTGAGTGCCTCGATGAACGCCGCCACCACATGGGTCGGAGGGGTGAACCGCCACTGACCGGTCTTGTTCATATGCGCCCATTGCGCGTGCACGTCCAGGCTCAGCGAATGGCTGTTGCCCTCCGCGGCCTCAAGCTCGGATTTTCGGGCGACGATAAAACCGAAACCGGGCACGCCCTCGATACATTTGTTTGCCGAGGATACCATGGCCTCGTACCGGATCTCGCTTGGTTTCAACTCGATCGCTCCGAAGGCAGACATCGAGTCGACCAGGAGCTTGCGCCCGGCGGCATAGGTGACCTCGGAAATCTCTTCGACGGGGTTCAAGATGCCTGAACTGGTTTCACAGTGAATCGCAACCACATGCGTGATGTCGGGGTCATCGGCAAGAATGCCGGCAACTTCGTCGCCGCGCGGCGGCAGGTAATCGCCCTTGTCCAGAACTACATGTGCGCGGCCCAGGTATTCCAGGGTCTTTGCGGAGCGTTGCCCATAGGCACCATTTGCTAATACCAGCGCCTTGCCATCGCGCGGAATGAATGATGCAAGCATCGCTTCGACCGAAAACGAACCACTGCCCTGCATCGGGACGCAGTCGAAATCATCAGCTCCCTCGCCAAGCAACGCCAGCAGGCTGGATCGCACCTCTTGCGTCATGGCGCGAAAATCGTCATCCCAACTGCCCCAATCCTTTAACATGGCCTCTTTTACGGCATAGGATGTCGTCAAAGGACCGGGCGTCAGAAGGTAAGGTTCACCGAGGCGCGGTTGTTCGATTTTGGGATTGGAAGGCGTCATAACCAGGCTCCAGAAAAGTATTTTCAAGAACACAATTGCAGCAAACGTTGCTATATGTGAAATTGCAAATATCAATCTAATTATAAGCACAGCCTATGAGCTGACTTCGGAGGAGCGCCATGCGACACAGCCAGCTCAAAGCCTTTCACTATGTAGCCAAGCATGGGGGATTTTCGCGTGCTGCAGAGGCTCTTTTTCTGACGCAGCCTGCAATTTCGGAGCAGGTGCGAAAGCTGGAACAGGATCACGATTTGTTGTTGTTCCAGCGCGAGCGCAAACGTGTGACCTTGACCCCCGACGGCGAGCAGCTTTACCGATATACCAAGCAATATTTTGAGATCGAAAGTCAGATCGAGGACTACCTCTCTGAGACCAAGGCTGTGGTCGATGGAGAGTTACGCATCATCGCCGACTCCGCGCACCACATGACGGCCTTTCTGGGTCCCTTTCAGAAAAAAAACCCAAATGTCACGATCACCGTGCGCTCGGGGAATAGCGAGGAGATTCTGGAAGAGCTCAGGGCGTATAACGCGGAAATTGGCGTAGTAGGCAGCCTTTCTCCGGGCAAAGATATGGATGTCTTGAGTCTTGGTTCTACTGAGATCGTGGCCTTTGCCGCACAGGGTGTTCTTTTGGCATCGAAACCGACGCTGTCGCTAGAAGAGTTGTCAAATCTACCGCTTATATTCCGCGAAACAGGGTCGAAAACGCGCCAGAAACTGGAAGATGAGGCCAAAAAACACGGGATCACGCTGAAACCAGCGATTGTAGCGGAAGGGCGCGAGGCGATAAGGGAACTTGTGGCCTCCGGCGCAGGTATCGGTTTTGTCTCGCAGGCGGAATATGGCCATGATGACCGTCTCCGGCAAATCAAGCTTAAAGGCATCAACCTGCAGATGGGCGAGAGCATCATATCGCTGTCGCAGAGGCGCGAAGTGAAGATCATCCGCGCCTTCACAGATTTTGCGCAGCGTACCTTGGAAGAAATCCCCGCCAACGATTGATTGGCGGGGCTTGGTATCAATGGTGGCAGCTAGCGCCTTCGCCAGCCTTGAGTGCGTTTTAGAATTCCTTTGGACGCAATCAGGTGAATAATCCGCGCCGTTGCGTTGGTGTAAAAGATCATCATGCCCATCGCCGCAGCCGGTGCGATATCTCCGGCATCATCCATGTTCAGCACCGCGATAGATGCCAGCGTCGTTTTAGGTGAGTAGAGGAACACGACCGCCGAAACGGTCGTCATCGCATTGACAAACAAATAGATTGATATGTCCAGAACAGCTGGAAGACATACCGGAACTGTCACTCGTGCAAATAGCTTCATTGTTGGCTGCTTGAGCGAGGATGATACCGACTCAAATTCTCTGTCCATCTGCTTTAACGCGGTCACAGCCGTTAGGTGTGACACCGTATAAAAGTGAGTCACCGTACAGATCACCAAAATCGCCATCGTTCCGTAGATCCCGTTCAGGGGATTGGACGGGCTGTTAAAAAAGAAGATGTAGGAAAGGCCTAGCACCATGCCCGGGATTGCCATAGGCAGCATCGCGAACATCTGAAAGATTGATCGACCTGTTCTGAACCCGTTCGACTTTTCAACCAGATATGCACCAAAGAAGACGACTGAAGTACCGATCACCGCCGTCAAAAGCGCCAGCTTGATCGAGTTAATGTAGGAGCCCCAACCGCCACCATCCATCTTGTTGAAATCGTAGTTCTTCAGGCTCAGGCTCAGGTCGTAGGGCCAAAACTTGATTAGCGCTGCGAATTGGCACACAGCCAGCAGCCCAACGATGAATAAACCGATCAGACAGCAATAGACTAGAAAGAACCGATCTGCCTTTCGATTTGGGGTTGGCTGGTACGGGACCGACCGGGCCGACAATAAGGCAACCTGCTTTGATTGCACCATGCGGTCGATCGCGAACGCCAGGATTGCCGGGATCACCAGAACGACCGAGACTACGGCACCCATTTCAAAGTTCTGCTGGCCGATCACCTGCTTGTAGATATCAACCGCCAGAACGTTGAACTGACCTCCAATAACTTTTGGCAGACCAAAATCAGTTATGACCAGATTAAATACGACGAAAGCGGCAGAGATCAGACCATATCGCGCGCCAGGAACGGTGACCGTCCAAAAAGTACGCCACGGCGTCGAACGCAGGCTGACTGCAGCTTCGTATAGTCGTGCATCAGAGATCGCCAGCGCCGTTGAAATGATCAGGAAGGCGTGCGGGAAGGTGAAGAACACCGAGCCTATTACGATGCCAATCGGACCATAGATACTGGCGCCGAACAGCAACTCTTTTATCATGCCCTGATTGCCGAACAGATAGACCAGCGCGATCCCGGGCAACAGCGAAGGCACCAGGATCGGAGCCATCGCAATCAGACGAAACACACCCTTGAACCGCATGCAACTCCGGTTCAGCGCATAAGCGAACCAGAACGCCAAAGTTACTGTGACAATGGTGCTAATTACAGAAATCCAAAGGGAGTTCTTGATAGAATTGAACAGTGCCGGGGTTGAGAAGTAGTTGACGAAATTTTCCAAGCCTCGCGATTGAACTGGCCTCAGCTGAACCCGCCGGAACTGATTGGAATCGAGCGTGACCCAATCCGTATTGTCCTGCAGCGTAGAACCGACAAGAAACCGCCCGGTGTCGCTCGTGTTACGGATTTGGTACATGACCGGACTGCGAAAGCTGAAATCGGGAAAAAGCTCGGTTACTGATAGCCGCCCGTCTGAGCCGGTAGACAGTTCGGTGCCGGAAAAAGCCCCGATTTGTTCGTTCAGTGCGTCGCCCGACAGAATGGTTCCGTCGAACTGGCCTGCGTCATCACTGACTTGGAACTCGTATTGCGACAACTCCATCCGATAGGTGGAGAAGGATTTAGAGAGCATCGTGTAAAGCGGCAGGACCAACGTCGCGACCAGATAGAGCGCGATCACGATCATGCTGCCGCGCATCAGGATGTCATCCCTGCTGAGCTTGGGTTTGATGTCAGGCCCGGCTGGAAGGGTACCCGGGTTGATTGAAATCTCGCTCATGCTGCTGTCTCCGGAACATCAAAGGCCATCAGCCGGTTTTCGGGTAGCTCAATCACCATGGTCCGACCCTCTTCCAGTTCTAGACGGCGCACGGCATTGATCGAAAAATCCGCGATCAGTTCCGAAGATCCAAATCGCTCGTTACTTAAGCGGCAGCGCCAGAACGAACCGAGGAATTCCATTTCATCAAGAGTGACGTCAATGCAATTCCTGTTGCCGCCGGTATCGAGATAACCAGCCTCATGCGGAATGATATCTTCCGGCCGGATTGCTGCAATCGCCGGCATACCGTCGTTGAAATTGTGGCCAAGGCACGCAAAGGTCTTTTCGCCGACGCTCAGTCGACCACCTTTGGTGACCTGTGATTGGATCTGGTTCATTTCTCCGATGAAGTCCGCCACGAACAAGTTAGCAGGCTCGCGGTAGATTTCTGTGGGTGATCCCACTTGTTCAATAACCCCATGATTCATGACAACGATCCGGTCCGCCATGGCCAGAGCTTCTTCCTGATCATGTGTCACCATCACGGTGGTTACGCCCAGTTTGCGCTGTAACTCCTTGATCTCATGCCGCAGGTGAACACGCACTTTGGCGTCCAGTGCCGACAGGGGTTCGTCCAGCAGCAACAGGCCGGGGTTGGTTGCGATGGCACGGGCCAATGCAATCCTTTGCTGCTGACCTCCTGACAACTGCGCAGGGTATTTCTTGCCCTGGTCCGGCAGTCCAACCAGATTCAAGAGTTCGTTTACACGAACCGCGATATCCGACTTGCTGCGGCCCGTGTTTTCAAGGCCGAAGGCGATGTTCTTTTCAATCGTCAGATTTGGGAACAGCGCATAGGATTGAAACACAATCCCGAAATCACGCTCGGACGGGGGCAGATTGGAGACGTCTTTGCCATCTTGCATGACCGTACCTTTGGTCTGCAAATCCAATCCGGCGATTGCACGCAGAAGAGTGGTTTTCCCACAGCCGGACGGACCGAGGAAACAAATGAATTCGCCTTCGTTGATTTCAAGGGAGATATCCTTGAGCGCTAGAAAGCTGCCGAACGCTTTCCACAAATTCTGGATGCTGAGATACAGTTCACCGGGTGGTGTTTTCTGAAGCACGGGAGAGGTCCTCACATCTGCACCTCGGGCACGGCCGAAACTGGCCAGTCTGATCCGGGTGAGTAAGTTGTTTGTTGGGGAACAAGAGCATGGTGTGCAGGAGGGGCACAAAAGCCCCTCCTGCTAATGGGATTACTTCGCTTCCGACTTTCCGTCATAGCGAGACTGCCATTCCTTCAATATTGCCGCGCGATTGTTGGCAGCAAACTCAAAGTCATTTTCGATCATTGCATCCAGAAGACCCTCGGGGAAGTGCTCAACTGGTTTTGCAACACCCGGATAGGCCACGACTGCATAACCGGTATTATACATTTCGTTGGCCTCTTTGGTGACCGTGAAATCAACCAGCTTCTGCGCGGCCTCGAGATTTGCGGTACCAGCAACAATTGCGGTTGCTTCCATGTCCCACCCTACGCCCTCAGAAGGTACGATGACCTCAAGAGGTGCTCCGTCTGCTTTGGACTTGGCCCCACGGAAGGCAAAGGAAATGCCAATTGGGATCTCGCCTGCGGCCGCCAGTTTGCAGGGTTTAGAACCTGAATGGGTGTACCGCGCGATGTTCTCATGCAATGCATCCATATAATCCCAACCGCCATCTTCGCCGAACATCTGAAGCCAGCTTGAAACATCAAGGAAGCCGGTCCCTGATGAATTCGGGTTCGGCATGATGACCTGATCCTTATACATCGGGTCGGTGAGGTCCTTCCAGGATGTCGGCGGTGTCAGCCCGGCCTTTTCGGCCTCGACTGTGTTGTAGCAAACCGAAGCAACCCAGGCATCCATGCCAACCCAGGCCGGAGGATTGTCGCCATCAACAAACTTCACATCCAGTTCTTCAACGCCAGCCGGCGCGTAAGGTTCCAGCATACCCTCCGACTTGAGCAAAAGCAGCGACGTGGCCGCCAGACCCCAGACGACGTCTGCCTGAGGGTTGTCCCGTTCTGCCAGCAATTTGGCGGTGATGATTCCGGTCGAGTCGCGAACCCAGTTAATCTTGATGTCAGGGTTGCTTTGGTTGAACGTCTCGGCGTATCGGGCCAGATCTTCCGCCTCGACTGCGGTGTAAACAGTCAGTTCTGTTTCTGATGCTGCTACCGTCGCGGTCAGCGTGCCGACGGCAAGAGCGGTAAGAAGTGATGTTGCGTGTCTCATTGTTATCCTCTGTTGGTGATTTTTGGAATGGTTCGCCATTCTCGTGCGGCGTTCTCATTCAGATTAGTGCCAACAGTTTGACAGATATTATTTTCAAGAAAAATCGATTATACCTTCAACATCATAAGCCAACCTTATGGAAGAACTATCGTCGACCCCAGGATTGTTGTGATCGGTTCTAAATTTGCAGTGGTAGGTTTTAAACGTTTGAAATCCGTGCCTTGCTTGTGCTTAGTGCTGCCCTGTCTTAACGCCGCCGGCACGCACAAGCGTTTGTGCAAAGGTGGGATCGGCATTAATCATGCGGTGGTCCAGCATCTTGCGGGTCAGGTGAAGCAGCGTTGGCGTGTTTTCGGGCCGCTCTGCGTTGGACATTTCTTCGCCATCCTCGTCCATGCCAAAGAGTACCTGCGGCAGCCCCGCGCCAAACTCGACCAGACGGTGTTTTTTTGTGCGCAAAATGCCCAGATTTGCCTGTCGAGAGGTCAGGCCTAGCTCAACCATCCACGACGTCGGCTTTACCGGATTGCCAAAATCGAATTCGGAAAAGCTGTGTGTAGCGCCTTCCGTTTCGGTGTCAGCCAAAATACCAAGCAAGCTTCGCCCGTTCATTGAAGAGGGGATTTCCGAACCCACTCTTTTGAGAATGGTGACGGGTATATCAATGGATTCCGTGAACCCGGAATGCACTCGCCCGTGCATATCAGGACGCGCGGGATCGCGCACAATCAAGGGCACATGATAGGCGGCATCATGGAACGTGCCTTTCCCCCACAGCCCGTAGTCGCCGAGCATCTCGCCGTGATCTGCGGTGACGATCAGAACGGTATTGTCCCACTGACCGGAGGTCCTGAGCCAGTCTAATACGCGCCCGATATGATGATCGACCTCCGTTGCTAGAGCCAGATACAGCGATCTCAGCTGGGCGATGGTTTCCGGATCATTCTTCAGATCGGGGAAGCCGACAACCATGCTTGAGATCGGTTGTTTATCCTGCGCCGGGGCAAGGAAAGGGTGCCAGTGTCGGTCTCCCAATGGATCGCGGGTTGAACGCGGCGGGGGCATATCCTGTGGATCGTATAGCGTATTGTAGGGTGCAGGCGCCACAAACGGAGGGTGCGGCCGAATATAGTTCAGCGTGGCAAACCATGTGGATTCAGCATCCTGCATCTTCGACAGGAACTGATCCGACAGAAACGCCGTATCGCTTTGTTCAGCCGGATACAAAGCCAGATCGCCGACGTTCGGGCCGTTGGGTCGATAGGTGTCGGGGTAGGGGGGTAGCTCAACGCCCCGCTGCGACAAATGCGAAAGCCAGGCGTCAACATCCGATTCCATACGCATTCTCACCACCTCCTCAAAGCCCGGAAGCAACTCCTCGTAGCTTTCAAGCCTTGGGTCATCGAGGGGTAGAACCCGGGGATCGTGGGTCGTGTCAGAATACCCAAACATACGTGGAACGTACCCAGCCTTCCGCATCGCACGCGCCAAATTCGGGGTATCGTGCCGGAGCGGCGTGCCGTTTCGGACTGCCCGGTGATTGAAAGCATATTGCCCGGTGAACAGCGATACCCGGCTGGGGCCGCAAGGAACTGTGACGGCAAAATGGTTGGCAAAGCTGACGGCGCTTTCCTGAAGTCGTCGCAGGTTAGGCAACTGCGCCACCCGTCCGAGTCCATCCTGCCCCAGAAGATCATAGCGGAACTGATCGATGACGATCAGCAATACATTCGGGCGTGTTTCTGTATTCTCTGTCTGCAAATCCCCCTCCTACCCCTCAACTTGCCATCGCCAGGGCTACAATCCCGATCGCCACGATGCTCGCAGCCAGAAGCCTGTTGGATTTTGGCCCTTCGCCAAACCACATGACACCAATAATCGACGCAAAGATAACGGAACTTTCTCTGAGTGCTGACACCACACCCAATGGTGCGATTGTCTTTGCATAAAGTACAAGCCCATAGGCCACGCCCGAGATGACACCACCCGCGAGGCCAGCCCAGACATAACGTCTGGGCAGAGTCACGACACGCTGCCACCTGGTAGTGAAGATGAAAACTGCCACAAAAATCTCCGCCACGAACAGTGTTGCGATGTACCCCAGTGTGTTCTCGGACAACCGGATGCCAATACCATCCACAAGTGAATAGGACGCAATCATCAAGCCGGTACCAAAGGCGGCTGCTACGGCGATCCAGTTTGTGTGTCTCCCTAATCCTGCAAGGGACAGGCACCCAATACCCAATGAGATACAGATAATGCCGATCCATGCGACGGACTGCAGAACTTCGCCTGCGAACAGTATCGCGCCCACAGCGACCAGAACCGGTGTCATTCCGCGTGAGATTGGGTAGACCACCGACAGGTCGCCATGTTTGTAGGCGGTGTTCAGAAACCAGTAGTACCCCCAGTGGATCAGGGTCGAGCCAACGATAAAGGGAAAAGCCGCCCAGACCGGCAAGCCAGTGAATGGTATTACAAACATCGCTGGTATCGCATGGCCAAGCGAAATCAGCCCCAGAACAATGGCTTTGTCCGGCGCGCCTTTGACAACGGCATTCCAAAGCGCGTGCAGAAATGCAGCGGTCAAAACAATGAAAAGCGCGTCAATTGTCATTAGAACCTGACGAAATGTGGTGAACGCCAGCGACGCATCAAGTTTCGAACCTCGGGGCGCTCATCCGGGCGCGCTCGCATGCTGGAGTTTGCCCGAACCTTTGTTTGTACTTCTGCGACAGCGTGGCATTGGACCCAAACCCGCAGGCCAAGGCAACCTCGGTCAGCGTCAGATTGGTGAATCTGACAATTGCCTGGGCCTTTTCCAACCGTTCCTCCAGGTAGTAGGCTTTTGGGGTAAGTCCTGTCGCTGTTACAAATTTCCTTTCAAGTTGGCGCACCGAAATCCCTACTTCCTCAGCAATGCTCTTAATCTGGAGGGGTTCTTCCAGATTATACCGAAACAGTTCTATAGCCTTGTCAACAACGCTGTTACCGGTAAATGCATTGTCGGCCCGAGCTATATCGTGTGCGCAAGTGGTGCATATGCCGAACTGCGGTCTGTAGCACAGGAATTTCCGGTTCAACCGGGACTGCTCCTTTGGGGTAAATGTGTGGCTGGTGATCTTTGATAGCAGGTTGAGCAGAGAGAACCTTAATCCTGCCGACCAGATCGCCTCACAGGCTTGGCTGTCGTCGGATGTGGGCGAGATATCTGGGAACTGTTCTTGCAGTGCACTCAATACTGAGGACGAGGCAGCGACATCCAAGCCGCAGAGAAGCCCGGTATGTGCCAGAGGGGTCAACGCCGCCTCAACTGCGCCCAGAACCCGGCCCGCCCTGAGTTGCGAACGCGCCACGCGGCCAAGATGGTTTTGCTGATCAGGAGGCAGAACCGGTCCTCCGAGCAAAAACAGATAGCCACATCGCGCCGCGTGGTCATCGATGCGGCTGGTGCTCAAATTTACTCCGCAATCGCTCTGCACATCAGCGCCAGCAAACGACAGAACCGAGACTCTGAGCTGTTTGTCAGGGGCAAGTTGGTTCGCGGTCTTCAGATAGGCCAACCCCACCGAAAGCTGATCCAGAGGCAATCCATCCCAGCACAAAAAGCCGATGTCGTTGACACGCGTCGTGTCGGGTTCGATGACCGAACAGTGTTTCATCCTGATCTATGCCAACTGAGTGTCATCCAAACCTAGCCGTCCGTTTTAGGCCGTTCGCCTTTTGCATCGTAAGGGGTTCGTAAATGGGCCGTAGCTGAGAACCGGGTTCCGGCAAGGTCAATTTCGAACGTCCCGCTTCGTATATAATCCGCCGTTACCCGCTGGGGCGCGTCCAACTGGCACAGTGCAACGGCTGCACCCAGCGTGTGACCGTAGGCGGCCGAACGGACCTCACCCATTTCGACCCCGTTGCACAACACGGCCTCACCCCCCCACAGCTGCGGAGCACCATCTTCCAGCACCAGTTGCACGATCCGGGTTTTCAGGTGGCCGGGGTCCGCTTTTGCGGCCAGCAGTGCCTCTTTCCCGATGAAGCCGCCGGGCTTGTCATAGTCCACGGCAAAGTTCAGACCAGCCTGGATCGGCGTGATGTCCGGGGTCAACTCGCGGCTCCAGGCGCGGAAGCCTTTCTCGATCCGCAGGCCTTCCAGCGCATAGTATCCCGCATCGCGAATACCATACTCGGCCCCGACGCGCATCAGGTCTTCGTAAACGCCAACGGTGAATTCAACCGGAACCACCAATTCCCAGCCCAATTCGCCGACATAGGTCATGCGGTTGGCCAGAACCGTCGCATAGCCCAGATCGATTTCCTGAACGGAAGCAAACGGGAAGGCTGCGTTCGACAGGTCCGCCTTCGTCAGCTTTTTGAGAACATCGCGCGACTTTGGACCCATCACCGACAGCACCGACCATGCAGCCGTCACATCCGTCAGGAAAACATGGGCATCTTCGCTGAAATTCTTGCGGATCCAATCCGCGTCGTGAATGGATTGGGCCGATCCCGTGATCAGCATAAACTCCTGCTCTTTCAGTCGCAGAACCGTCAGGTCGGATTCATACCCCCCACGTTCATTCAGCAAGCCTGTGTACACTGTCTGGCCCACGGGCACGTCAACATTTGCCGCGCAGATTCTGTTCAACTCGCTGCAAGCATCGCGTCCTTGCACCTGCAATTTCGAGAACGAGCTTTGGTCAAACAGCGTTACTGCTTCGCGAGTGGCCTTGTGTTCTTTACCAGCATTGTCATGCCAATTCTGACGACCGAAACTATATTTGATCTCGGCTTTTTCACCGTCTTCGGCAAAATAGTTCACCCGCTCCCAGCCCATTTTTGACCCGAATACGGCGTTCTTCGCTGCCAGTCGGTCATACAGGGCCGAGCGGCGGAAGGGGCGAGCCGTGTCTAGTTCCCGGTTGGGCCAAGGCATCGCGTAATGCAGGCCCAGTGTTTCCTTGACCCGGTCATGCAGCCAAGTCTTGTTGTTGTTGAAATTCGCAAACCGTCGGATATCCACCGCAAACAAGTCCGAGGTCGGAGCGCCTTCGACAATCCACTCAGCCAGCGCCCGTCCGGCACCTCCTGCGCTGGCGATGCCCATGCTGTTGAAGCCCGCGCCGACAAAGAAACTCTTCAGCTCGGGCGCTTCACCCAAAAGATAATTGTTGTCGGGCGTAAAGCTTTCAGGTCCGTTATAGAATTGCCGCACGCCTGTCTCGGCCATGCTGGGCACTCGGGTGAGTGCGTTTTCCATGAGAATTTCAAACTGGTCCCAGTCATCCTCCAGAAGCTGGAAAAAGAAGTTGTCTGGTATGCCGTCCATACCCCAAGGCTTGGCATCCGGCTCAAAGCCGCCCATGACCAGACCGCCTGTCTCTTCCTTGAAATAAATATAGCCATCTGGATCGCGCAGAACGGGCAGGTCGGGCTTCACACCTTCGATCTGCTCGGTCACGATGTAGTAGTGTTCGGCAGAGTGCAGAGGCACATTGACTCCGCACACCTTGCCCAGTTGACGTGCCCACTGTCCACCGCAGTTCACCACGATCTCGGCATTGATCGTGCCCTGATCGGTGACCACACCGGTGACGGTGCCATCTTTGGTCAGAATGTCAGTGACCTTGATTCCTTCGATCACCTTCGCGCCACCCATGCGCGCGCCTTTGGCCAGAGACTGGGTCAGATCAGTCGGGTTGGCCTTACCGTCACCGGGCATCCACAGCCCGCCTTTGACGTCGTCCACCTGCATCACCGGCCATTTGTCCTGCGCCTCCTGCGGGGTGATAACCTGGACCTCGACCCCCTGCGCCTGCGCGGCAGCAGCGGTGCGCATCAGCATGGTCATGCGATCGTCGGTCCGTGCCACTGTGACCGAGCCGCATTCCATCCAGCCGGTGGCGAGCCCGGTCTCGGCCTCAAGCTGTGAATACAGCTCGGTCGAATAGCGGATCAGGTTGGTCATCGCGGGCTGGCTGCGCAGCTGACCGACGAGGCCCGCTGCATGCCAGGTTGTGCCACAACTCAATTGGCCCTGTTCCAGCAGCACAACATCTCGATGCCCCATCTTCGTCAGGTGATACGCGACCGAGCAGCCAACGATACCGCCCCCCACGATGACAAATTGCGCGCTTTGCGGAAGTTGGATGTCGGCCATTGCGTTGCTCCGTACAAGAGGAATCGGGTTTGCACCCACCTTATTGCTGCTTTGCAAAACTTGGCAATATTTTTCTTTTCTTGGCGTTAAACGCTGACAACATCCACGGGTTGGTCCCCAATCACTTCCGAAATGCCTTTAGGTAAATCGCCGTCAACCACTAGAGTTACATCCCCGGGCAGTGGTTTCATCGCAACTTGCCCCACCACATCGAATTTGCTGCTGTCCGCCAATAGGAACGGGCGCTGCGACCGCTCTATCATCATGTTGCGCAGGTTGGCGCCTTCCAGCGAAAAATAGGTGAACAAAGCCCGCGCGCTGATCCCGCCCACCCCGATCAGCGCATATTCTGCATTGTACCGGGACAGGTGGTCCAGCGTATCCAAGCCCATTGTTGCATTCTCTGAAAAATCCAGTAGCCCGCCCAGAAGAGTGACTGTCGCCGCAGCCGGTTCCAGAATAGAAGCTATAGTTAAATCATTGGTATATATCACCAAATCCCGACGAGCTGCCGCTAGAACATGTGCTGCAGCAAGCGTCGTAGAGCCATTGTCAATAATCACACTCGCTCCATCCGGAATTGTGCTGGCAACATAAGCGCCAATGCGCTCTTTGCCTTCACGGTTGGTTTGGGTGCGATCGGCCATAGGGGGTTCGTGCGTTCGCACCCTTGTCGCTCCGCCGCGCACTTGGTTGAGTTTGTTTTCCTGCGCCAGTTGTTCGATGTCCTTGCGCACGGTTTCCCGTGACACTCCAAGCCGTTCTGTCAGAGATCGGATTGAAACCGCAGGTTGACGCGAGACTTCTTCTAGGATTATTGCGTGTCGTTCGGATGGTAGCATCGGATGATCTTCAGGTTCAGTTTCGCTCAATCATGCCAAATTTTGCAAATATCGTCCAGCCCAGTTCAGTCCAGATGATTACGTTGCAATGCCAGTATTACGAAGCCAAGCCGAGTTGCGGTTGAGCGATCTGCCTCCCTGATAAACGGGTATTGCCCAATCCAGTTTAGAATGTGCCCGCTTTCGGTCCAATGTTGCAACCAAGTAGAAATGTCACTGGTTCTGCAAAGTAGAAATGTCCCATTTGTCGCGAAATGGAAGTGCAACCTGGCAGGGTGGAGACCTCAAACATCGGAGCCCTGGCTGGCTGCGCGCTTCTCTTTCGCCACCTTCGCGAGCTTTGAATTCCAGCCGTTGTTGCGCAGACCTGTTGGAGTGTAGCGTGTGGCCTGGGTGCCGGCGCGGCGCTTCTTCGGTGGTGCCTTGTCCTGCTCTTGCTTGATGTGCTCCAGCACTGCGCTTAGTCGCTTGTTCCCGGTGATCGCCGCGTGGCTCACGCGTTGGTCTTTGTCGTAAGCAGAGTAGGGCAGTGGGACGCCCTTTGACCGGAATTCTAACGTGCCGTCCTGAAATTCGTAGCTGTCCACATATTTGCCAACGAGACCACGGGTGAGGTCGTTCTCTTCAAGCGTGATCCGCTTGCGGTCGTAGCGCAGCACCAGATTGCGGTCGACATAGCGCTCATCGCGCCAGCACAGGATGTCCCGCAGACGGTCGGGCTCGACATTCAGGGCCCGGTGCAGATTGTCCGGACGTCGCGGCGATTTGGCAAACCTGGCATTATAGCGTTGCATGAACTCCGTCAGGAAGGCGTTTCCGACTTCCATGTCCGAGATGCCAGCGAGACGCAGTTCCTTCACCAGCCGATCTTGTAGCGTGCGATTTGCGCGCTCTACACGGCCTTTGGCTTGGGAACTGTTCGCGCACAGGATCTCAATGTTCAGCTCGTTCAGCGCGCGACCGAACTGGGTCATACCATGGCCCAACTTTGCACCTTGCTGCGCCAACTGAAACACGGTGTGCTTGTCGGAATAGAAAGCTACAGGGCGACCGTGCTCGGCCAGGTAGCCTTCAAGCGCTTCAAAATAGCTGAAGGTGCTTTCCGACGTCACGAACCGCAGCTGCATCAATGTGCTGGTCGCGTCATCAATGAAGACAAGCAGCGTGCAGGGCGGCGCGCGATCTTCGAACCAGCGATGGTCAGATCCGTCGATCTGGATGAGCTCACCATAGCAATCCCGGCGCAGGCGCGGCTGATGGAACACCTTACGTTGCTCCCGAGAGAGCCAAATTCCATCTGCTTGCATCATTTGCGCAGCGTCTCGCGCGACACTTTCAAATCATGATGTTACAACAGCATCTCAGCCGCCGGTGTCGGGCCGAAATCAGCGTATCGTTCTTTGACGAGTGCCAACGCAAACTCACGAACGGCCGGATCAATACGATTGTTGGATCTACGGTCGCGCGCTTTGTGACGAAGCGCAGCCGGGCCATCAATCTGGAAAACCTTGAGCAAATGGTGAACTTGCCTGCGGCTCAGGTTCAGAACATTTGCGGCGGAAACCACCGTCATGCGGCCTTGGGAAACCTGGCTCAGCACTTCAATACGATTAAGCTCGCGCTCGCTCATGACAACCAATCCCACCGTCTGGACCTGTCCCGCTTTTGTGCCGCCCCAGGTGCTCGTTTAGGCCACTTTCCTTTCGAACGCGACGGGGCTTTTCCA